>JAQUAR010000335.1 GCA_028687155.1 Methylacidiphilaceae bacterium
GCCAATCCGGTGGTTCCAGGAGTCGATGTGAAAATCCTTGCCGATGATCGCCCCGGAAACCTGGATCGTCCCGATCCTCTGGTAGGCGAAGAAATAACCATTGTCCACCGAAATGGAGGCCGCCTCGATGGTTCCGATGTTCCCGCCGTAGGCTTTGATCCGGGCACCACCCTCGAGATCAAGCGCCTTGCCGACCACCACGCCCGCGATCGAATCCTTCGCGTAGATCTGCTCCTTGCCGGCCAGATCGAGACTGCCCCCAACCGTTACGGTTCCTAGGGAGCCTGCCGCGTCGATCGAGGAGCCTTGGAGATTTTTGGTCACCCGGATGTCGTCCGGAAGGGTTCCCTTGGCGAGCGAAATCTTGGCATCCTTTACATCACCTTCAACGGTCAGCGAGTCAAAGCCATCAAAGCGAAAGCTCTTGTCATGGCCGAACCAGCCGGTCGCATTGTCGATCGTGACCTTGTCGTATCCCTTGTGCGCAAAGTCGGCCGCTCGGAATTGCGCCAGGCTGGAGACGGTGATGTCCGGCAGCATCCCTGCATCATGGGCTGCGGCATGATGCGGGGGCACCGCACTGAAGAGTTGACGGGATTCGAGCCTCTCGAGGGATAACGCTTTCTTACGGTTCTTCCGACTGCGCATCGACTTCATGACACTCCTCCGGTTCAAGGCATTAAATTGCTTGCCTCGCAATCAGCGCACCCCTTCCGGGGAAACACGCCACTTCGGAATCAGGACCACCTTCCCGATTGGCCATGCTAAAATTGCCGCGCTTTTTATACCAAAACTCCTCCCAAAAGGGATGTGACAATATTGTTACATTTATGTGACGAATGTTTTACATTTTGCATAAATTGCATATTTTTGTCCTTCAATGAGTAAATGGTGCAATCCACTCCTATTTCTTGCACTAGCAGCCTGCCGCCGTTGGCGCGAAAGCCGGCTGAATTGTTTCGGAAACCGATCCGAGATTTGGACACGCTTCTCCCCGAAGCCGCAGTGACCGGAAAATGAAGCAGCCAGCGCGTGGAGGAAACTGCGGGGGGACGGAAAAGCTCGCATCTGAATAAAAACATTCTATCATACGTCTAGCATCTACTAGAGGTACCCGATGGCCAACGTCGTCACCATCCACCGACCGGAAGTCGTGGCGCTGATCGAAGAAGCCGCCAAGAAGCTGACTGAGGGTAATCAGACCGAAGCGGTCGCCCTGGCTGTCCGGCGCCTGCTGGAGCAGCATGCCCGCTCTGGTTCGCTCTTCGGGGCGCATCGCGGTTCCGTGCGAGTGCGCGAAGGCGTCGACCTCACCGCGCCGGCGCTCGATGTCGTGCCCGATGCCGAGACCGGCCGAGAGATCGCGCGGTGACGGACCGTCTCCTGCTCGACACACATATCGCCCTCTGGCTCGATAGCGGGGACGAGCGCTTGCGGGCTTCAACGCGCGTCCTAATCGACGGCTGTTGGCAGAACGGCGGCACCATTTTCCTGAGCGCCGTTACAGCCTGGGAGATTGCGCTACTCGTCGACACCGGCCGGATCAATCTCGACATTCCCGTTGACGCCTGGATCGAGCGCTTCCTAGCTCGTCCGGGCATCGAGGCCGTGCCACTGGGTTACCGGGCTGCCTCGCGCAGTTACGATCTGCATCCTCTCGAGCATAGGGATCCGGCAGATCGGCTTCTGATTGCGACAGCCATCGAACTCGCTTGTCCATTGGTCAGCTACGACGATCGCATTGCGCGTTTCGGCAAGCGGCACGGCCGGCAGTACCGATTCGCAGTCGGCGCATGATCCGAGACCTCATTGGACGAGCAGGAACAGGAACCCGACCCAGGTTGCACTACTGCTTGGAGGGGAAACCCAACTCCCCACGAAGCAGCCGGGTCCCTTTCGCAAGCCGCAGGAGAACGCTTGTGAGACCGGCAATTTAGGCTCGCATTACCGAGAGAGCCATGAGCTCCTTCTCAAAGAGGGAACCCGACGGGATGCTTACGCCTGCCGCAAGGCCCGGAGAGAAAGCCTCAACTTACGCTGCTCCCATGGCTCGTGCTTGGCGTAGCGCCAGCGATCCCTGAATGGTCCGCCCTGCCGAAGCCCGCACTCGAATCACCAACCAAGGAGGATGGGAGGGAGGCCCTAGCAGAATTGCCACCAACCAAGGATCGCGTGAAGTATCCGTTCAAATCGCTGATTGCCGGCTCGTTGGGGGGAAGATAGGGGTTGGTGGGATCGGGGAGCGGATTGGGAAGATTGTCGACCGTATCCGCCGTGATGGGGGGGAAGCTTCCCGTTGCTTTCAACCAGCGTGTCCATCGAGTCGGTGTCCGCATAGGTGTGGTGGACCGTTCCCGGCGCCACGTAGGGCGAGATCATCAGGAACCGGATGAAGCCAGGGTAGCCGAGGCAAGTGTCAGGATGATGTGGATCTGCCCACTTACTGGGACACAGCAAGAGGACGTTTTCGGCGCGTCCGATGAAGGTCTGGTTCGCCGGCTCGCGGATTTG
>JAQUAR010000336.1 GCA_028687155.1 Methylacidiphilaceae bacterium
GATTACGCCGAGAGCGGCTGCTCGCGGCGGCCCTGCTGCAACCACGCCACACGCGATCGAGAGGGCAAGGACGGTCCGCTTTACTAAGCCCATCAATCCGCTTCGCCCCAATCGCCCGATGAGGATCGGTCCATGAATCGGAGCGAGTTCTCTTTTCGGCACTCGGAATTCCGGAGGAACGCGTTTCTCTTTTTCTGCTGCTTCCGGCAACAAACGGCTCCGATGAATCCTTCCTCTTGGTGCGTTCGAGAGGATTGGAACCTCCATGGGTTGCCTCGCTCGAACCTAAATCCAGCAGGTCCAGCAGTCCACGCCAAATTCCTTCAAGACCTTCAAGCAATTGCGAAAACCAAGCTTCACCCTAGGATCGACCACATCGTGGACACGTTGGACACAAGCTGCAGCCTGGAAGGCGAAAGAGCGAAGAGCGAGGAGAAGGTGAAGGAGAGGAAGAGTAGCGTGTCGGGCGTTGCGGCTGTTAACGGCAGATTGCCCATTTTTAGCGCCGGCTTGCGCGGGAAGGTATGATTGGGAGGTGACAGGTCCTCTTTCCGTGCTGAGCTCGTTCCTTCTCCTCGGCGTTCTCGTGCCTGGCCTTGCCACCGCAGAGCCGTCCCATCCCGAGGCCTCCTCTTCTGAAAAGACGTCGTTTGCTGCAGATCGCGAGGCCATCCTGTCGATGGCGGGAGAGTGGAGGGTTGTCTACCGTTTCGAAGAGATCCTGTCCTGGAAGCCCGGCTATCTCTTCCGTGCTCCGTATAAAATCCGGGGATTCGAAGGGGTGGTTCTCCTCGAGGATCAGGGCGGGCACATCGCCCTCCAGCACCTGCTGGTAGGCGCCAAGGGAGAGGTAACCAAGCATTGGCGGCAGGATTGGGACTACCAGAGGAGTTCATTCTGGGAATATGTCGGCAAGGGGAGATGGCGCTCCCTCGCTTTGGACCCCAAGGAGACCGAAGGGAGCTGGATCCAGACAGTCTGGAATGTGGATGACGCGCCCCGGTATGCCGGCTACGGACGGTGGCGCCATGAACAAGGGGTTTCGGAATGGGTCTCTCATCCCTTACGGCGTCCGCTCCCTCGGCGGGAGATCACCCGAAGAAAAGATTACGACCTCCTGCGGTCGGTCATGCATCAGATCGTCTTCAGAGACGGCTGGATCCTGGAAGAGGAGAACGACAAGGTGCGCCGGGGAGAACGCGAGGAGTCGGTGTTCGCGCGGGAGATCGGGGTCATTGCCTACGGAAAGGGAAGTGGAGCCGACTTTGCCGCCGCAGGCCGCTACCTCCAAAAGACCGGTCCCTTTTGGAAGGTTGTCCGTTCCGCTTGGAATCGGATTCTCGAGCAGAATCGGGAGGTCAGCTACAAGGGAAAGCAGGATGCCAGGGAGCTCGCGGACAGTCTCTTCGAGGCCGCGGAGAAGTTTGATCCGGCAAAGGAGAGCGAAGAGCAGGCGTGGAAAGAAATCCTCGGGCTCATCGGGGAGCACTGTTTCTTCCTGCCCAAGGAGCCGTCAGAATCGGGCCGCTAAGAGGCCGGAAAGGATCCGTTCCCGCGGATTGACCGTCGAGGAGTTTTATACTCCGGCTGGCGGTATGACCACGACGAAGCCGCTCCGGATTGCTTCCGGTCGGAACAAGGGTCGCCGGGCGGGGTTATACTCCTTGGCTACTGTGCGGCAGGCCGCTACTCGCGGCCAGGCGGAGATTAGGCGCTGGACGCGCTTCTCAAGCTTCTCCCGTGCTCTTTCGCCCGCGTTGCTGCTCAGTGCAGAGAGACCGCGGCAGGATCGCCGGCTTTCTTCCCTGCATCCGTTCCCAGGAATGCGGGTGGCGCGTCCTCTCGTCTCTTCCTGCGTGGACACGCCTGCCGTCGATTTCCTACAATCGGGACGGACGTGGCAACGCAGGACCGGCACATAGCGTTACGGGCAATCCGGGCCGGACAGGCCCGCACACCCGCTTTTACTCAGGGAGGAAATCATGAGGCAAAACCCATTGCCGACAGGTCTTTTCCATTGGCGCTCTCCTTACAGCGTGCCCGAAACGGTGCGGCGGTTGAAAGACGCCCTCGCGGTCCAGGGTCTTATCATCTTCGCCCATTTCGATCATAGCCGCGCGGCGCAAGAGATCGGATTCCAGATGCCGCCGACGGAAGTCCTGGTTTTCGGCAACCCGAAAGGCGGCACGCCGCTGATGCTCGCAGCCCCCACGCTGGCCATCGACCTGCCCAGCAAGATTCTGATCCGCGAGGGGGAGGGCGGGGCCGCCGAGGTTTTTTTCAATACCATGGCGTACCTGAAGGAACGCCACCGCTTGATCGATATGGATCAAGAGGTGGTTGTCTTCGATCAAAAGGTAATCGGAATCATTCGGTCATCCCTAGTGTTCTGAGCGCGAAATAGGTGTACAAAACGATCTTGCTCCGATAATTTGGGTCAATGGCCAGACCTATCCGCATTCTTCCAGCGAGCAACGAGCAGAAACACGAACTCCAAAGCATGATCA
>JAQUAR010000031.1 GCA_028687155.1 Methylacidiphilaceae bacterium
GGGCGATGCCTGCACGATGGCTTCTGGCCGGGAAGCAGCCCCACCCCCCTCTTCCCGGAGCCGAACTGGAATCGGGCGCAGCAGGCGGTTCTGAAGGGGCTTGACCCGAGTCCGGCAACGGACCGGCTCGATCTCTCCTTCTATCCCTGCCCGAAGATCGGGGATGGACGTTATTCCAACAACGGCTGGCTGCAAGAGCTGCCGGACTTCATCACGAAGCTGACCTGGGACAATGCGCTTCTTCTCGGGCCCGAGACGGCTCGCCGGCTTGGGCTGCAGCCCGGTGGCGGAGACTCCAGGCAGGCGGAGTTGGTGATCGTGGAGGTGGACGGACGGCGGTTCGAGGCTGCGGCGCTCGTGATTCCCGGCCAGGCAGAGAATGCGCTTTCGATCTCCTTGGGATATGGGCGATCCTTCGGCGGACGAGTGGCGCAAGGCCACGGTTTCAACGCCTATTCGGTTCGTTCTCTGAAAACCTGGCACTTCGCCGCTGGGGTTTCGGTTAGCAGCACCGGAAAGAGTTATCCGATCGCGCAGTCCCAACTCCATGGAGATCCGGGCGATCGTGGCCTGGTGCGGGAGGGGAGCCTCGCGGAGTACCGGGCGGTGCCGGATTTTGCCAAGAGAGAAGACGCAGAAGCACGGTCGGTGCCGGAAGTCTCGATTTATCCCAACCCATACGGTGCCAAACAGCCTGGGCCCGCGTACACGGACGGAGTCAGCAAGGGCGCCTATCAATGGGGGATGGTCATCGATCTGGGAAGCTGTGTCGGCTGCAACGCCTGTGTCATCGCCTGCCAGAGCGAAAATAACGTTCCGATTGTCGGCAAGGGGCAGGTACGCCGTGGCCGGATCATGCAGTGGATTCGTATCGATCGCTACTACTCCAACACGGAAGCCGACTTGCGTGTCACTCCCGAGCCGATGCTCTGTCAGCAGTGTGAGAATGCTCCTTGCGAAACCGTCTGCCCCGTGAACGCCACCGTGCATAGCGATGAAGGCTTGAACGTAATGGCCTACAACCGCTGCATCGGCACGCGGGCATGCGCCGCGAACTGCCCCTACAAGGTGCGTCGCTTCAACTTCTTTGATTACAACAAGCGAGACGTTCTGAAGACCAAGAGGATCGGACCCTGGTCGGTGGGGAATCTCTATCTGGGGCCGTTTGGGGATCCTGGGAGTCCGCTGACGATTCAGATGCAGAGAAATCCGAACGTCACCGTTCGCATGCGTGGGGTCATGGAAAAGTGCACCTTCTGCGTGCAACGGGTGGAAGAAGCAAAGATCGCCACCCTGGTGCGGGCTCGTGACGGTGCGCCACAGCCCATCCCTCGGGATAGCGTGCGGACCGCTTGCCAGGAAGCTTGTCCCGCGGGAGCAATCGTTTTTGGGGATCTGGCCGATCCGGAAAGCCGAGTGTCTCGCTGGAAGGCGGACTCGCGCGCCTACCGGGTGTTGGAATATCTCAACGTTCGTCCGCGGGTCTCCTATCTGGCGCGTGTTCGCAACCCGAATCCTGCTCTCGTAACAGGGGAAGGGCGCCACGAGTCGGGAGAGTCGGGCGAAGCGCAGCGCAAGGGCCCGCATGCGGGCTGAGCAGCGAGGCAAAAGAAGGAATTAGGATGCCGATCGCAGAGGAAACCGTCGAAAAGGCAGAGAGCGGGCGGGCGCTCTTGGCGCGTCCGGAGCTCGTCTTGAACCAGAGGGAAGCCTCGTGGGTGAACGATACGGTCTGCGCGGTGGTGGAAAAGCCCGCGCCGCTCTGGTGGTGGGTGGCAACGGGGGCTTTTGGCCTCCTGGCGGCCGCAGTTCCCCTGGTCGTGGTCTACTTCATCAGTACAGGCTTGGGGGTCTGGGGACTGCAGAGCCCCGTCTTTTGGGGGGTTGCGATTCTCAATTTCGTCTTTTGGATCGAGATCGGTCATGCCGGCACCTTGATCTCGGCGATCTTGCTCTTCACACGCCAGCGGTGGCGCAACTCCGTGAATCGGGCAGCCGAGGCGATGACGATCTTTGCGGTCCTTTGTGCAGCGGTCTTCCCGCTCTTTCACATTGGTCGGCAATGGATGTTCTGGTACATGGTGCCCGTACCGGAGTCGTATGCGGTCTGGCAGAACTTTCGAGCTCCGCTGCTCTGGGACGAGTTTGCCGTGGGCACCTATTTTACCGTCTCCTGCCTATTCTGGTATTTCGGTCTTCTGCCGGACATCGCCTCCCTTCGGGATCGGGCAACCAAACTTTGGAAGAAGCGGCTCTATCATGTTCTCTGCTGGGGGTGGACAGGTTCCCTTCGCGCTTGGCGCCACTACGAAGCAGGGTATCTCTGCATCGCCGGCGTGGTCAGCGTCCTCGTCATCTCCGTAGCCTCGGTCGTCTCCACCGATTTCGCGACGACCGTGTTGCCGGGATGGCATACGACCATCTTTCCGCCGGATTTCATTACGGGGGCCATCTTCAGCGGCTTTGCGATGATCGTTACGCTCTTGGTCCCGTTGCGCGCGGCCTATCCTAGCCTAAAAGACATGATTACAGGAAAGCACCTGGATAACATGGCCAAGGTGCTCTTGGCGACGGGATCACTCGTCGGCTACTCCTATTTGATTGAGCTTTTCATGGCGTGGTATGGGGCCAACCCCTATGAACGGTACACCTTCTGGAATCGGATCACGGGTCCGGACCGGTTCACCTACTTCGCCATGTTCGGGTTCAACGTCATCCTGCCCCAGATCTTCTGGTTCCGCTCCTGCCGATCCCATCCATGGATTCTCTGGACGAGCTCGGTGCTCATCAACGTGGGCATGTGGTTTGAGCGGTACTCCATCATCGTCGTGAGTCTTGAGCGCGACTTCCTGCCCGCCTCTTGGCGCCACTACCTGCCGACCTGGGTGGATTGGGGTCTCTTCTTTGGCAGCGTCGGTCTCTTCTTTTTCCTCTTCCTGCTCTTTCTGCGCGTCTTGCCCGCCATCTCTATCGCGGAGATCAAGACACTGCTGGCGAAGCCCAAGCGGCAGCGAACCGGGGAAGCAGAGGCCGAGGAGTGTGGGCCGTGGCCCGGCAAGGAGATCTACGGCTTGGGCGCCGAGTTTTCTTCGGAAGAGGAGTTACGGAGGGCAAGCGAAGAGACGAGAAAGAAGGGCTACGTCTGGTGGGATGCCTACGCTCCCTATCCCATTCACGGGATGGAACGGGCCATGCGGCTTCCGAAGTCTCGCGTCTCCTTCTTCGTGTTGATGGGGGGTCTACTCGGTCTTTTCATCGGGGTCGCCATGGTGACGGCTACCTCGATCCCGAGGCCCCAACTTCTCCAGAGCCTCACCACGGGTCAGCTACAGGGCCTCTTCTACGCCACCGTCGTTCAGGGCAAGCCCTACTTCAGCCTTCCCGCTTTTGTCCCGGTGCTGCTGGAGCTCACCATTCTCTTCGCGGCCTTCAGCGGATTTCTGGCCGTGGTGTTTTTTGCCCGGCTCCCCCGGCCGCATCATCCGGTCTGGAACTGGGGAGAACTCTCGCGACGTGCGACCGACGACGGGCTGTTTCTCGTCATCGAAGCCAGGGATCCTGCGTTCTCTCCCGCAGAGAGTCGCAAATTCCTGGAGAGCTTGGGCGGAAGACGGCTCACCTTTATTCCTCGATAGGCTTCCGGGAATCATGCGCCCCTTCCTGTTGCTGCTCGCTTGCCTTGTTTTTGCGATCGTCAGCGTGACCGGATTCCGCGGCACAAAGACGACGAGAAACCCCATCGAGATCTTTCCCGACATGGTCCGACAGGCAAAAGTGAAGGAGCAGGCGCCGAGCTTCTTCTTTCCGGATCAACGGGCAAGCCGTTACCCTGTTAACGGAACGGTCTCGAGGGGCGATGCGGTGGCCGATCCCTATCGGAACACCGGGATGATCGGGGACCACTGGGGCGAGGGCATCCCCATTGCCCTGACCGCGGAAACTCTGAAATCCGGGAAAGAGCGTTTCGGAATCTTTTGCACCGCTTGTCACGGATCGACGGGATCCGGAAACGGCATTGCGACGCAATATGGCCTTGTCGGAGTGCCCAATTATCATGCCGAGCATACCCGGCAGATGCCGGATGGCCAGATCTTCTACGTGATCACCCACGGACAGGGACTGATGCTCGGGTATGGCGCCAATCTGAGCGTGGAGGAACGCTGGGCCATCGTCGCCTACATCCGGGCTTTGCAGCTCAGTCAGAGTGCGACACTTGCGGACGTGCCGATTGCGGAGCGGCAGCAGCTGGAAGGGAAATAGCCATGGGTCACACCGAACCTGCGTCAGAGGTGCGCGCGGCCGTTCCCCTTCCGGCAGGGAAGTGGAAAAGGCTCGCCGCTCTACTCCAAGGAGGCGGTATTCTGTTTCTAGCGGCTTCCGTTGCCGGGGCCTGGTGGCACCCGAAGGAATTTTTTCATAGCTGGCTCTTTTCCTTCTTTTTCTTCTTCAGCCTCTGCTCCGGCGCCCTCTTCTGGGTGCTGCTTCACTATGTGACCAATGCGGGATGGGGAGTCGTCGTCCGCCGGCAAGCAGAGAATGTCGCCAGCCTCTTCCCATGGGTCGCTCTTTTCTTTCTGCCGATTCTTTGGGACGCATACCGGGGCCACTATCTCTACGAGTGGACGAGCCCGGTCCTTGCCCATAATCCGGCCCTTCTTGCGAAATCCGCGTATCTGAATCTCCCGTTTTTCAGTATCCGAGCGATCTTCTATTTCGCCTTTTGGATCTTTGCGGCGCGTTTTTTTTGGAATAGTTCGCGACTCCAGGACAGCGACCGGGACCCGTGGCGCACGGTCCGGATGCAAAAAGTTTCCTACGGGCTGCTTGTGGTCTACGGCGCCTGCATGACCTTTGCCGCGATCGACTGGCTGATGGGGCTCGACTTCCGATGGAGCTCGACGCTCTGGGGCGGCTTCGTCCTCGTGGCGGCGGCGGGAGCAAGCCTTGCTCTCTGGATTCTCATCATCCTCTGGCTGCGGGAAAGGCATCACCTTCCGCAGGTGAACGAGGAGCATCTCCATCTCATGGGGAAGCTGCTGTTCGCCTTCACCGCCCTCTGGGCCTACTTCGCCTTCAGCCAGTATATGCTCATCTGGTATGCCAACATCCCCGAGGAGACCTATTTCTTCATTCGGCGCAACTTCGGAAGCTGGAACTGGTTGGCGATCGGACTGGTTCTCGGCCGTTTCTTTGTCCCGTTTCTGCTTCTGCTGCCGCAGTGGACCAAGCGCAACCCGCGGACCCTCGCTCTCGCCGCCGGGTGGGTTCTCTGGATGCAGGCAGTCGAGCTCTACTGGCTGATTCTTCCGGGAGTTTTCGAAAAGGCGATTGCCATCGGATGGCTCGAGATCGCAGTGTGGGCTGGAATGGGATGTCTCATGGCGGGGGCATTCCTGCGACGGCTCCTCTCATGCGAGCTCTATCCGTTACATGACCCTCGCTTGCGGGAATCGGTGGAGGTGATCAGCTAGGAGGAGGATTGGGGATGCCGATCGAAAAGGAATACACCGGAACCGGAGCGAAGGAAGACCGACCCAGTGCGGGAACGGGCGTCGCCCCGAGCGCGACGGCGTTCGCGTGGGTCCTGCTTCTTCTGGTCTTGCCGTCGATGGCCGTCTCCTTCCTCACCCGGAGTCGGGTGCAGGCGGAGGAAGAGGCTGCCAAACTGGGACTGGCCGAGAGGGTCACCCGGTTGGAAGCCTTGCGAAAGGCGGATCGCGAAGCACTCGGCCATTACCGGTGGATTGATCGTGACAAAGGGGTCGTGGCGCTTCCCATCGGGCGAGCGATGGAGTTGGAAGAGGAGAGGCTGAAAAGCAAGCCGGTCGGCCCATCGGCGGTTCGTCTTCCTGGCGCGCTGTTGCGGCAGCCACCCCCTCCCCCCGCGCCGAAACCATGAACGAGAGGAGAACGGCGACCATGGCAGAGACTTTGGAATCCAAGGAGGCTCCGGTGATGGGGTCCTCCGGCGAAGCCGACCCGTCGCTGCGGGCCCCTTTCCTATGGCTCCTTGGGCCGGCCGCCGTCTGGCTCTGGGTGGCGACCATCCTGGCTCTCCTCGGCAGTCTTAAGCTTGTCGATCCTCGCTTCCTGGGTGCGTGGGGTTGGCTCACCTTCGGAAGAATCAGCCCGGCCGCTTTCCTGAGCTTTGTCTACGGATTCGGCATTCCGGTGGGACTAAGCGCGGCTCTCTGGGCCGTCACGAAAGGAGGGCGGCTTCCGCTTCTCGGACGGCGCTGGTGCCTTGCCTCGTCCTTCCTTTGGAACGTGGGATTGTGGGGCGGAATCACCGGGGTGCTGGCTGGGGAGAGCCGATCTCTCTCCTGGCTTGGATTGCCGACCTTCTCCCTCCCGTCCCTGGGGTTGGCCTACCTCCTGTTGGCGGGCTGGTTGGTCGCTGCTCTCGTGAGTCGATGGGAGGAAGCTTCGCTCGCGTCTCGTTTTCTCCTTCTGGGCTTGGTCTGGATTCCGTGGGCGGGAGGGGTTGCGGCGCTCATGATGCACGATCCAGCGGTGCGTGGGGTGGCCATGGGTTCGCTCGAATGGTGGTTCAACGACGGCCTGCTCTATGCGGGTTTGGGAGCATTCGCGCTCGGCATCGTCTATCTCCTTGCTCCCACCTCCCTGGGTCGCCCGCTTGCTTTTTCCCGGCTCGGTCGCTTAGCCTTTTGGGCTTGGGCTCTCTTTGCCAATCTTGCCGGGACGGCACATCTGGTGGGAGGGCCTTTCCCTCTCTGGATGGTTTCCTTAGGCGTCTCCTCTCGCTTTCTGCTCTGGGTGGCAGCTGTTGCGGTCGGGGTGGGGTTCTGGGTCGCGGTTCGCAGGCGTCCGGCGGAGAAGAGAGATTGGGATCCGAGCTGGCATTTCCTGCGGTTTGGCATGAGCTCTTTTTTGGTGGCTGCGGGACTGGGAGCGCTGCTCGTCCTGCCGGCTTGGAGCCGATATGTGCACTACACCGTTTTGGAAGAGGCTCAGCTGATTCTCTTCCTGTACGGCTTTTTGGGCATGACCTTCTTTTCCCTGCTCTACGCCCTCTTGCCGCGGGTGCTGGGTCGTCCCTGGCCGTCGCCAACCTTGGCGAAGGCCCACTTCTGGCTCAGCAGCTACGGAATCAGTTTTCTGGTGGGCCTGCTCGCCGTCGGCGGACTCTTTCAAGGTGTGGGGCTCGACGAGCCTGAACTTCCCATTCATGAGGTGATCGTCTTGCTTCTCCCCTTCCTCCGCAGCGCAGCGGCGCCGGCGACGGCCTTGTTAGCCGCTCACGCGGTTTTCGGGCTGCATCTCCTTTGGCTGATCCTGGAAAGCGGCGCGAGCCGCCGTGGGGACGAAGAATCGGCGTTGGCGCGCGCCGGCATGGAGGGAGTGCGCACGCCGTGACGGAGCAGAAACGCGTTCTCCTGGGCATCCTCCTGGCGACAGGGGTGGGATGGCTGCTGCTCGCCTGGTTGCCTCTGCAAAAGCTCGGGCCGGCCAGCGGGTCGGCCGATGGAGCCCCCTTCGGACGCGCGGCCATCGGCGGCCAAATCTACGCGGCCAACGGATGTGCCTCCTGTCACACGCAGGTTGTTCGGCCGCCGAATCTAGGGTCCGATATTGCTCGAGGTTGGGGGGCGCGTCGGACGCTACCGTCGGATTATCGAGAGGAGCATATCATCCCCTTGGGCGTGCTTCGTCTAGGGCCCGATCTTTCCGACGTGGGAGAGCGCCGCACCGATCCCCACTGGTACTATCGCTTTTTGTACGATCCTCGGGCTACCTATCCGGGCACGGTCATGCCGTCCTACCGGTACCTTTTTGCGCGTGTCCCGCTGTTGGGAACCTCTCTACCCGACTCCCTTCCCCTGGCCGGCCGAGATGCGCCGCCGCCAGGGTTCCAGGTCGTGCCCAGCCCAGAGGCACGAGCCCTGGTGGCCTATCTGCTCTCCCTCAAGAGAGTTCCGCCCGAGGAGGCGGGCAAGACACCATGAATTGCGAAGACCAGCCCGAGAGAAGGGTCCAGGAGACCTCTTCGGAAGAGCGCCTCCCCTGTTTCTTCCTGGTCTTTGCGACCGTCATCGTGCTCTTCGCGGCCGCCTTTTTCCTCCGATATAGCGGGGGCCTGCGTTGGGACGTCTATGACGCGAGCGGGTATCTTGCCGGCATTCCCCGGCCGGCTGTAACCAGTGCCGCGACCGCTGTGCCCGCGGGCGGGCCGGCGCAAAAGCCCGCAGCAGCCAACCCGATCGAAGTTGGCCGGGACGTCTACCAAGCCAATTGCGCCGCCTGTCATCAGCCCACCGGTCAGGGGATGAGCGGCCAGTTCCCTCCGGTCGCTGGCTCGGACTGGGTGAATGGGGATCCGCGGGTACTGACGGCGATGGTCCTTGGTGGCTTACAGGGACCCGTCCAGGTTGCAGGAGCGGAATACAACGGGATGATGCCGGCTTGGAAGACGGTGCTCAGCGATGCCAAGATCGCGGCGGTCCTCACCTTTCTGCGTCAGTCGTGGGGCAATCACGGCTCCGCCGTCGAGGAGGGCCAGGTGAAGTCGATCCGAGCGGAGACGGCAAGTCACGCGGCGCCCTGGAAGGTCGAGGAGGTAGAGACCCTTGCCGGCAAGAGTGCGGGGAAGGAAGCAAAATAGGCCGCAAAAGCGGGCGTCCGTCCGGCCTGTCTCCTCTGGGGAAGGGAGAGACCCCCGGGCGAACCCCTAGGCAAGAATCCTCCAAAAGTCGCTTGTGCGGGTAGAAATCCTCCAGGGATTGGAGAGGCTTGGGCGCAAACTTGTTAGGACAAGCGGAGTAAAAAAATCTTGTCAGCGTGAGCGGAAACCATTCTGTTGTAGCGTAAGGAAGCAACGGGAGAATTTAGCGTTCTAAAAGCCATGAAGGAGGGAACGGGAGTGCCGCAGGAAAGGAACGAGCAGGGGGTTGCGACAGGGGGGGTGCATGCCGGAGGGAGCGGAGCCACCGTGCATGGAGCCGGCCATCACGAGCACCAGGTTGAGCTATCGTGGTGGAGGCGTTACGTCTTTTCCACCGACCATAAGGTGATCGGCATCCAGTACATGATCACCTCTCTGTTCGTTGCCCTCTTCGGCTTCGGACTGATGGTGGTGATGCGTTGGCAGCTCTCTTTCCCAGGAAAGCCCGTGCCGGTCATCGGTCCCCTCTTGACGGCGGTCTTCGGCCCCAACATGGCTCCCGGGGGCGTGATGACCCCGAATCTCTACAACTCCTTCGGAGCCATCCACGGAACGATGATGATCTTCATGGCGATCGTTCCGGCACTCTTCGCCGGCTTCGGCAACTTCGTGGTCCCCTTGCAGATTGGTGCCCCGGACATGGCCTTTCCTCGCCTCAACATGGCGAGCTTCTGGAGCTTCTTCGTGGGTGTGGTGATCATGCTCGGGAGCTTCCTGGTTCCCGGAGGAGCCGCGAAGTCGGGTTGGACCTCTTATCCTCCCCTGGCCGATATCGCCGACACGGGAATGGGCTTCGAACCGATTCTCAACGGGCAGACTCTCTGGCTGATCGGCATGGCCTTCAATATTACCGGATCGCTTCTCGGCTCGATCAATATCATTGCCACGATCATTCAGCTTCGTGCCCCCGGCCTGCAGTGGATGCGGCTGCCGGTCTTCGTCTGGTCCGAGCTGGTCACGGCGTTTCTCTTGCTCCTGGCGTTTCCGCCGCTCGAATCGGCGGCGATCATGCAGCTCATGGACCGGCTTTTCGGGACAAGCTTCTTCTCGCCCGACGGCCTCATCATCGGAGGGCGCCACTGGCCGGGGAGCGGGGGCGGCTCCGCC
>JAQUAR010000032.1 GCA_028687155.1 Methylacidiphilaceae bacterium
TTCTTCTCCCAGAGAAGCGAGACCGCCTTCCCCGGCTGATCCCGGTCCCACTCGATGCATTCCGCCCGTTCCGCCCGCCGGGAAGGCGCAAAGACCTTTCCTACGACAGTCGGGGAGCCTTTCAGTCCAATTTTGGACAAGTCTTCGATCCCCGCCGCTTGTCGGTCCCAGATTCGAATCGGCTGACGGGCCGCCCGGATCATCTCCGGCAACGAGGCAAAACGGCCTTCACTCGTCCCTTCCAGCACGGTGATCAGGCAGGGTAGCCGGCTCTGCAACACCTGCACCCCCTTTTCGGTCCAGCGATGGACGACGATGCTCCGGGTATCCATGTCCAAGATGGGGATCCGGCAGACATAGCTCAGGAGCTGCATGCCCAGCCGCTTGGCGACGCCGGGGCCTACCTGCCCCGTGTCTCCGTCGATCGTCTGCTTACCGGTGAAGACGAGGTCGACCGGCTGCTCCCGGCCCAACTGCCGAATGGCGCTGGCCAGGGCGAAGGAGGTCGCCAGTGTATCCGATCCCGCGAACGCGCGATCGGAGACCAGCACGGCATCGTCCACTCCGAGGGAAAGAGCCTTCCGTAGCGCCGCTTCCGCCTGCGGCGGCCCCATGCAGAGGGCGACGATGCGCCCTCCTAACCGATCTTTGATCTCGAGAGCCTCTTCCAACGCGAAGAGATCGTAGGGGTTGAGCACCGCGGGCACCCCTTGGCGCATGATCGTCCCGGTCACCGGATGAACCCGGATCTGTGCGCTATCCGGCACCTGTTTGACGCAGACGACGAGATTCGGCCCCCTCACGAGGAACTCCCTCCGGAAGAAAGAGCGCTCCCCTCTCCGGCGGGCGCCTGTCTTCCCATCGGCCCGCTCCGAAGAGAAGCGCGCAGATCCTCGATCGCGACGGTCGCGGCGGCGGGCTTCTTCTTTTCGACCGGTTGCTGAAAAACGGCGAATACCTTCTCCTGCAGAGGAGTCGAGACCACGAAGTCCCGATAGGCCTCTTCGAGCAGACCGCGGTAGAAGAGCCGCAGCTCCTTTTCAGCCCGCGCCTTGGGGGCGGCAGACGAGAGCAGGTACTTCTGAAAGCGCTTGAGAATATGGAGGCGGTTGACCCGGACGATTTGCGGATCGTAGGGAACCTCCAGATAGTCGAGAAACTCCTCCGCCGCCGAAAGGCGGCTTAATTCGGCAAGTATGGGATCAATCATTTTAATCCTCTCTCAGGAATAGCAGCAGGCCGCGTGCCAACCTTCGTGCTCCCTTCCCCCTCGCTTGACCGGGGCGTCGGTCAAAGGAGCCTCGTAGAGAGGAAGTCGCCCTGGTGTGCCCTTCTGGCCAAACGCTACGTTTCCCGTCGGCTTTCCGACAAATCGGCGATCGTGGCTTCAAGCGGGCGGAAGAGCCCTTCACACAGATCGCGCAGGGTGAAGGGAATCCGCTCGATCCGGAGCTCCTGCAAGAAGCGCTCCTCATTCCGGGAGAGCTCCGCCGGAAGAAGTGCCCAGTGGCGATCCGAGGATCGTTTCAGGATCTGCCGGGCATAGGTGCGCTCGGTTTGTGTCGAAAACCGACATCCGACGAAGAGGAAATGGCTCTCCCGGCGCCGCGCCTGGACCATTGGCGGGATCGGCGTCTGAATGTCGATCTCGGTCAGCACCTCTACATAATCGGAGTCCGAAATCACGAAATTCCCGGCGGGGCTGACCGATCCCAAAGGCTTATAGAGCACGGTCGCCCAGCGCGCAGACTCGTCAAGGGGGACCTCCGTCCCATCCGGACCAAACGCTTTCGTCCAGCCTCCCGGATGCTCCGCTTGACTCACCCCCTGGATTTCTCCCCAGTCCGAACGGGAAGCGAATGCCGTGCGGAGGGCGCCATCGTACCAGACGTCGACGATCAGCGGGAGATGGGGAAGAGTCGCCAGGCGATCGTGGAGGGAAAGTTTCGGAACCGGCACCGAGAAGGTCTCGAGCAGGAGCTTGCGCAGGGTTTTTCGATGCCGATGGCTCTCGATGTACTGCGCGGCGGCGGAGAGATTGCCCCGCACCCTCCCCGGGACGGCTACCCGTCGGGCAAGATTCTCCGACAGACTCTCGCCGCCCGTCGGAAATGGGGCTTCGACCCCTTCCTCCAAGCGCCAGACTCCCGGCCCCAAGTAGGGGATAAGCTTCCCCGCCTCCAGGCACCCGATCATCTCGCCAAGCAGATCGCTCATCCTTCCACTCCTTTCTCCACCGTTTCTTCGGAAGCCGACTCTTTCCCATGGTCCTGCAACTCTTTCATCTCGCCGCACGACAAGCGAAAAATTCCCCGGCCGCCGGCGAATGCCTGGAACTTGTCTCCCGCCTTCTTCCAGAGCCGCCCGAACCATGCTTGGGCGGTCATCCCGGGCGGCCTCTCTCCGATCTCCTGCACCGCTCCGTCGTTGGCGAAGCGGACATGGATCACAACTACCTCTTCGTTCATGCATCCTCCCTTTTGTTTCTGCACTACAAGTAGATCGCCGCTCCGGCTCCCACGTTGACCGAGGCATCCTTGAGGGTCTTTACGAGGAAAGCGACCTGCTCTTCGGTCAGATGGGCGTGAAAGGGGAGAACAATGGAACGGTCCGCGACCTTCTCGGTGACCGGGAGACGGCCCTTCCGCCAGCCGCGCTCCAGGAAATACCCATGAAGATGCATCGGTTGGCAGTAGGCGGATGCCTCGATCCCTGCCTGAACGAGATCCTCGAGAATCGCGTCCCGGCTCGACCGGCTGAACCGCGTGCCCAGGTGAACCGGATAGAGAAACCAGTGAACCTCCGTTGCCTCGGGGGCGACATAGGGATCCTTGATCCCTTCGAAGGATTTCATCTCCTGAAAGTACCAGGCCTCCACAACCCGGCGGCGCTCCAAGATCTTCTCGACCCGCCGGAGTTGGACGAGCCCCAGAGCCGCCGTGAGGTTGCTGGGCAGCGAGTGGAGGGGAGGAACCATCGTCGCGATGCCCGAAAATCGCTCCTCCCGGGAGCGGCTCCGGCCATACCGAATCTGGGCTGCCAACTCTTCGTCGTCGGTCACGACCATCCCACCTTCTCCGCTGGCGAGTGCTCCCGGCTGAGAAAAATCGAAGACCGCCACCTTTCCAAAGCCGCCCGTCCTCCGGTCGCCGTATCGAGAGCCCACGGCCTCGGTCGAATCCTCCAGCAGCAGCAGCCCCTGCTCCTCCGCCAGCCGCTGGAGCTCCTTCCACGGCGCGGGATGGCCCAGAGTGTTCCCGGCAAGGATGGCCCGCGCGCCCCCGCCGCCCACCTCTGCCACCCGCGTCGCCGAGAGAGTTCCCGACCAGTAGTCGATCTCCGCAAAGACAGGCTCCGCCCCGCAGAGGGGAATCGCCGCCCCGATCTGGTGCCACGAATAGCCCGAAAGGATCACCCGATCCCCGGTCCCGATGCCCAGGGCGCGGAGGGCGAGCCAGAGGCCGATCGTCCCGCTGCTGACCGCCACCGCATGGTTGCGCCCCACCCAGGCGGCAAATTCTCTCTCCCACTGCTCGACCAGAACCCCGCCGCCGATCTCCGGAGAGCGGAGCACGGAATCGACTGCAAGGAGTTCTTCTTCCGTCAGATCGGGATCGGAGAGCAGAATCTCAAAAGCCGGCCCTTCCGACGAAGATGCTCCCCTCATTCCCCTGCCCCCTCGGCCAAGCGCCGCGCCTCGACGGTAATGGGGAGTGGCGTGTCGCCGGGCATTTCCGGAAGCTGGAAGCGCCATCCGTTGGCCAGAGTGACCGTCCCACCCCAAAGTCCCGGTTTCTCCACGGCAACAACGGGCTCTTCCAGATCCTTTTTTGCCACGTATACCGACATCAGACCCGATACCGCCCGCCGAATCATGATCTTCATCCTGTCCTCCGTCCCGCTGTTTGCCTCCCGAGAAGAGCAGACGCCTCTTCCGCGATGGTGCGCGTCGCTCTGTCGAGCTTTTCACTCGTCGTCTCCTCCCCGAGACTGAACCGGAGAGTGGCCCGCGCCTCCTCCGCCGAAAGCCCCATCGCCAGGAGAATGCGCGAAGGCTCTTCGCCACCGCTGGAACAGGCCGAACCCAAGGAAGCCTCAATGCCGTGCCGCTCCAACCGGGCAAGGAGCTCCTCGCCCTCGATCCGACCGAACTGGATGCTCGTGGTGTTCGCCACCCGAGGGCTGCGCCTGCCGTGGATCGTTACGACGTCGGCAAGCGCTTGGAGGATCCCTTCCTCCAAGCGGTCGCGGAGCCGCCCCACCACTTGACTCCGATCCGCAAGCCCACTCGCGGCGAGCCGGGCCGCGACACCGAATCCCGCGATGGCGGCGACGTTTTCCGTCCCCCCTCTCCGGCCCCGCTCCTGATGACCGCAGAAAAGCGGAGGAATGCGAACTCCCTTTCGGATGAAGAGGACTCCGATCCCCTTGGGTCCGCCAAGCTTATGGGCTGAGAAAGAGAGCAGGTCGAAGGGGAGCGCCTGGGCAGCAACCGGGATCTTTCCGACCGCCTGCGCCGCATCCAAGTGGCAGAGGATCCCCTTCTCCTTCGCTAGGCTAAGGGCCCGTTCCACCGGGCTGACCACCCCGGTCTCGTTGTTGACCCAGACCAGAGAAAGCAGCGCCGCCGGCTTCTCGAGCGCCCACTGGAGCTCTGCCAAGTCGAGCAGGCCCTGGCGATCGACGGGGAGCCGAACCACTTCCACTCCTCGACCTTCCAACCGCTCCCAAAGAAGGGCGGTGCTCGGATGCTCGACCGCCGTCGACACGACCCGGGGGAGGTCCGGGGCAAGCTCGAGCGCCCCCAGGATCGCCTGGTGAATCGACTCCGTAGCGCCGCTGGTAAAGAGGATCTCCGAAGCTTGGGCGCCAATCAGGCCGGCCACCTCGCTCCGTGCCCGCACGACCGCTTCCTTGGCCAGCCTGCCGCTGAAGCCGGGGCTCGAGGGATTCCCATGCTGCTCCCGAAGGTAGGGAACCATCGCGGCGAGAGCTTCGGGCCGTAAGGGCGTGGTGGCGTTGTGATCGAGATAGATCCGGGCGGCTTCATCCATGACTTGCCTCAGCCTCGGTTCGTCCAGGGCTCTCTTCCGGCGCCGGATCGAGCTCCTTCCCTTTCATCCCGACCACATAGCCGCGCTCGTAGAAGTCGACGCCGTAGATATAAAAACGCTGTAGAAAGGTGCCGATACTCGTCACCATCCCCATCTCGCCCTTCTTGATCAATACCTCGCCGATTTCCTTGCCTGGAAAAGTTCCGTCATTTCGGATATGTTTCCGCGACATCACCTTCTGTCCGTAAGTGAAGGCCGGCGGTCCCTCCAGCTCGACTTCGTCGTCCATTCCCATAGCTTCCTCCGTAAGGGTTAGTCCTCTTCCTCACTCTGCCCCCGCTCGACGATCTGCCGTAGATCCCTTCCCCGCAGCAGCCCCTCGGGATCTAGCTCCTCCAGCTTGCGCAAGGCGGCAAGGCCCGTTTCCCGCTCTCCCAGGCGGATTTCCAAGTAGCCGTAGGCCTTCAAGGCAAAGAGATAGAGACGGAAGAGCGGATCCTCGCGGGACCTCTCTGCCCTGTCGGGAGGACAAACCAGAGTCCATCGCTTGGGAAAACGCGCCTTCTCGGCCACGGCCGACAAGCAAGCCAAGGCCCAGTCCCTTGCTTCCGAAAGCTTGCCCGCATAGAAGGTATAGCGGTAGTTAGCGATCAAGACGGCGATGTGACGCGGTTCGGCCTGGGTGGCTTCCCGCAAAAGAGCTTCGGCCCGGGAGCGCACGCAAAACGAGAGGCCTGCGGCCCGGAGCAGCTCTTCGCTTCGGCGCGAAAGCGGTTCCCAATGCGCTTCCGCGAGCCGCTCTTCGCCACAGACGGCAACCGCTTCCTCAGCTCCCATGGACGCTTTCTTCCTATCCCCCTTTGCCGGCTGCGCCCGCGGCTGCCGAGGCCGCTTCCTGAGAACAGGCACAGCTACCCGAGGGGCCGGAGAGGACGATGAGCCGTGTCTCCATCGGGTTCTCGACAAAATGGAGAATCGCCTCGTGGAGCAAGGGCTGACTCTCCGGCGGGACGAAGATCCGGCAGCCCTTTCCTTCCCAAATCGCATCGCCTTCCCGAGGCCCCGGCTCGATGGTAAATTCCGTCGCCAGCCCGGAACAGCCGCCGGGACTGGCAGTCAAGCGCATCCCCGCTCCGGGATTTCCGCCTCCTCCCATGCGGATCATCTTCTGAATAAAGGCCTCGGCTCGTGGAGTGAGAGTAATCTTCATCTCTGGTACCGAGGGAGGCTCTTGTCCACGATGCACGTTTTGTCCACCGGGCAGACGGCAACGCATTGCGGCTCATCGAAGAAACCGATGCACTCCGTGCACTTTTTGGGATCGATCAGGAAGATCCCCTCCTTTTCAAATATCGCCTTGTTCGGACACTCCGGCTCGCAGGCCGAGCAACCCGTGCACTGCGAAGCCACGATCTTGTATGGCATCGATTTCTCCGTTCCTTTCTCTTTTTGCTTATGCGGCCTGGCCCGCAGGCGCGCCCACCTCAACAAAAGCCCCTTGGCGAATCACCGCGTCTCCGCGCTCGACGTCCGCGACGGCTCCAGACTTGAGCCTCTCGAGGTAGCCGCGGTAGTAGGAGATTGCCGACGTTTCGATGTAGCCATAGGCATACTGGTCGATCGGCTCGATTCCCGCCTTCCGAAGCTCCTCCTTGGGGCAGGCGCCGATCTTGGCAACCAGCACAGCCACGCAGTCGTTGATCGCGCGAATGACCCCTGCGAGAGCATCCTCTTCTCCGTAGCCCCCTTGGCAGTAGAGATCGACGCGCCGATGTCCGACGAACTTGGCGCCCGCCGTGCTCATCTCATAGATCTGGAACTCCTTGGCATGACCAAAGTGTTCGTTCACCTTTCCCCCGCCTTTCGTGGCGACCGCCAGGAGGATCTTCCGATTGCTGTTCTCTCCGGCCAGAGTCAGGAGCTCCTGCTCCCGAGCCGCCCGCCTGGCTGAGCGCTCGACCTCGACCGAGTCACGATAGGATTGGCGCTTCCCGGCATCGTACTGAATCTCCATCGACTCGATCCGCTCGGTGGTGAACTCGGCTCCCCGATCCTCGCCCAGCAAGCCGACCGCATCCGCTCGGCACTGCCGGCAGTGGCGCATCATGTTCATCTCTCCCTCGCATTTGTCCTGGAGGGCCTTCAGCTCCTGCGCCGTCGGACCGCGCTGCCCGGCGAGCCCAAAGACCGTCCCATGCTCGGGCGCCGAAATCAGCGGCATGATGTTGTGAAGAAAAGCCCCCCGGCTCTTGACCGCCTTGTTCACTTCGACCAGATGGTCGTCGTTGATCCCGGGGATCATCACCGAGTTGACCTTGCAGAGGATTCCGGCTTGGGTCAGCATCTCCAGGCCTTCGAGCTGGCGCTCGGAAAGGAGCTTCGCGGCGTCCTTGCCTACATAACGCTTGTGGCGGAAAAAGACCCAAGGGTAGATCCGGGCCCCGACCTCGGGATCGATCATGTTGATCGTGATCGTCACATGATCGACCTTGAAATCCTTGATCCGGGCGACATGGTCCGGCAGGGCGAGCCCATTGGTGGAGAGGCAGAGCTTGATATCCGGAGCGGCTTTGAACACCCGATCGAAGGTTCCGAAGGTCTTATCCGGATTGGCCAAGGGATCCCCAGGACCCGCAATCCCCAGCACCGTCATCTGCGGGATCTCGGAAGCCACCGCGAGGACCTTCCGGGCCGCCTGCTCCGGAGTCAGCCGCTCGCTGACCACCCCAGGGCGGCTCTCGTTGGCGCAATCGTACTTCCGGTTGCAGTAGTTACACTGGATATTGCAGGCGGGCGCCACCGCCACGTGCATCCGAGCATAGTGATGATGCGCTTCCTCGCTGTAGCAGGGATGGTTCTTGACCTTCTCCCAAACGTCCGGCGGGAGATCGCCGGAGCCGGCGCTCGAGCCGCAGCTCGACTTGCCGCTGCCGCCGGACGAACCACATCCCTGATGCGGCGGCGGCTTAACCGCGATTGCCAGCCCCTTGAGTTTCGAAAACCGCTCGCTCACACCTTGTTTAGCTTCCATCAGAGCTTCCATGGCTTCTTCCCTTTCTGGCGGTTTCTTCGTTGTTGCGGCCGGCCCCCCGCCTTCCCTCGCGGAGAGCCCCGCATCATTTGGAATCGAGCAGGGAGCGTGCCAAGTCGTTGCGCTTTCCACCAGCCATCCGAGAATGCGGAAAGATCGCTTCCTTCCCGCCACGGTTGAGATAGAGCCTGTCGGAACCGCAACAGCTCCTTGTCTGGTTTTGTCCGCTTCTGGACAGCAGGCTTGCAACAAAAGGAACGCCGGTGACAGGAGACGACCGAAAAAAGCCGGCACCCGCCGGGAAAGCAGGGGAATGCGCCGACATCAGGCGCTGAAGCTCTGTCCGCAGCCGCACTCGCTCTTCGCCTTGGGATTATGGAAGGCGAACCCCTCGGCGAACGGCTTGCGGACGTAATCCAGGAGCAGCCCGTCGAGCAGGGGAAGGCTCTCCGAATCGACGACGAGGCGGATTCCCCGGCATTCGAAGAGCCGATCCTGCGGAGAAATGGTCTCCGCCTTTTCCAGCAGATAACTCCATCCAGCGCACCCGGACCGGGTCAGCCCGATACGGAAAGCGGCATCCTCGGGTTCTCTTTGGAGAAAGGATCTGAGCCGGTCGGCTGCGGCTTCCGTCAGTTCAATCGCCATGCTCTCCCGCCTCCCTACTCTGCCGATTTGCTGCAGGTTGAAAAGGAGGAGCCGCAGCTGCAGGTGGAAGCGGCGTTGGGATTGACCACCACGAAGCGTGCGCCCCCCAGATCCTCTTCGTAGCCGATTTGGGCGCCCGCCAAGAACGGGAGGCTCCGCGCATCGACCACCACGGCCACCTTTTCGGATTCGAAGGTAAAATCGTCCTCTTCGACTCTTTCATCGAAGGCAAAATTGTATTCGAACCCAGAACAGCCTCCCCCGGTGACATAAACGCGGAGCTTGAGATTCGTCCGGCCGTCTTCCTCAAGCAGGTTCCTGATCTTTTCCGCCGCCTCTTGCGTCAAGGAGACCGCCGAAGCGGCTCCCTGGCTCGCTCCCGCTTCCCCGCTGGACTGCGGCCCTTCCCGTCGTTCCGTACTGATTCCTTCCATAAATCAGATCGAGCAGCTTGCGTGCCAGGAACACCGACACTCGATCGGCAAGTTGGCAAGGAATCTGCTTCCCTAGCCATGAGCACCGGTCGAGGATCGGAGCTCAAACCAGAGTACAATGCAGCCGATCAACCTGGAACTCACCGCAATCTACGAGATCAGTAAGCTGCTCAACTCCTCCCTTGATCTGGAGTATTCGTTTCGCGGCGTTCTCAAGCTCTTGGCCACCTACTTCGGAATGGAGCGCGGGATGGTCATTCTGGGCCGGGATGAGACGCTCCACGCTCTCGCATGGCTCGGCTTTCCCCAAGAGCGGCTTGGGCCTGATCGGATGGCCGGGGCGCGTCCGGTCGTCCAGTACATTCAAAAGACCGGATTTCCGACGGCGGTCCCGGACGAAACCCAGGAACCTCTTCTCGCCTCCTATGTCTCCGGCTTCCCTCCCCGGAAGGGGACCCCGATCTCCTTCCTCGGTATCCCCATCCTCCACGACCGGGAATGCCTAGGCGTGCTGATCCTC
>JAQUAR010000033.1 GCA_028687155.1 Methylacidiphilaceae bacterium
GAATCCGTAATGCGTCCCTCGAGAAGCGAGATCTGATTGCGGATTTCCGTCACTTTTGGCGCTACCTGCTCCTGGAACTCTTCGGTCTTCTTTTTGAGCGCCTGCTGCTTCTGCTCGTACATGCTTTGAAATTGGTGCCAGACTTTCAGTCCTTCCTCCGCCCACTTCCGCTCCTCCGTCACGTTGACGGAGGGAGGGGCGGAATAGAGCGAGAGCTCGTAGGCGTTGGCCCATGCTTCCGGCGCGTGGACGGAAACGTCTTTCTCGGTGATCGGCAGTCCAATCTGCTTGCTCCGCTCCTGGAAGTTGGCTGCGATGTGCGCGACCATCGCATCATACTCCCGTTCTAAGGCGGCTCCCTCGGTCGCCCACAACTCCCTTCCCTTCTCTTGGGCTTCCTTCCCCGTGCTCTTTAGTTCCTCCTCCGCAGTGTGGAGCTGCTCTTTGAGCAGGCGGATTCGTTCTTGTTGGGCAACTAGGTCAGAGCGCACGCGCTGGAGGTTGTTTTCGCTGCTTTGGACTGTCTGTCGGTAGGGCTCCACCGAGCTTCCGCAATCCCGTCGCAAGGCGCGGACATCTCCCGAAAAGTCGTAGACCACATACGCGTTTGCCGGCATGGGAAGCTTGCCGGGAAAAATCTGTCCTTCCACCTCGGTTTCGCGCAGCGAGTAATAGGTTCCAAACCCCATGGCAGCCACAGAGCTGTAGAAGAGCAAGCGCGCGGAAAGGGCCAGCCATGCACCACGCCGAATCCCGGTCTTTGTCGTCTTTTCCTCGCCGAGCACCTGTGCGCGAAACTCTTCGTCGGAAACCGCGGTCGATTGCTGGGCGGTTGCTGTTTTCGGTTCCCAGGCACCAGGAGAGGGGAGCGGGTCGGAATTCGCAGGGCCGGCCTTGCTGCCCTCGGTGTCGGGAGGAGGAGTCTCCCTTTTTGTTTCGGCTTCTTCGGCTATCGACTCGGACAGGGAGCGGGGAGGACGATGAGTTCCTCGTCCAGCGGCCATCCAGGGCGGTGCTGTGCTTCTGGGTCCGCGGCGGGGGGCGAGGGGAGGCCGGTTGTCGTGGGAGGCGGATTCTTCCGAACCGAAAGGAGGGTCCCCCTCGCCGGATCGAGTACTCATAAGCGGGTGCCTAACGACACAGGGTAAGTCCCTAGGAGTGCGATCCAAGCGGAATCTCCATAGATCTCGCGGCAGCCCTCCTGCAGTATCTCGACAGGAGGCGGTTCGAACACTTCCCAGAGGCGAACGCGCGCGTCCCCCTCCGGCGGCTCATCGCCCCCGGCGCAGGGATTCGTTTGGGCCCAGCAGCCGCCGAAGCGGTGCTGCCATCGATCCGTTGCCTCCCGCGAGCAGCCGGAGAGGAGAAAGACGGCCTTTTGGGTTAGGGAACCCGCTTGCGGTCGGATCGGCTCCGTTCCCACCCGGATGAAATAGAAACGGGAGCACCGACCCATCCGGTGGTTTGCGAGCAGATGGGGCAGATCGCTTTCGCCGCAGACCGTCACGGGCAAACGGGTATCAGGCTTGCCCGTGAACCAGTGAGACAAATCGAGCAGCCGTCGCGTGGGGAGGACAAGAATATCGATGGATTCCTCAACCAGCAGCCGCCTGCCCTCCTCTGCGGAACGGATCATGCGATACCCGTCCGAGGAGCCGAAACGGAGATGGGCGACGAGCAGACCGGCGGCTCCTCCGCAACAGCCGATCCGGAGGACGCCCTGCTGGGCACGTGAGAGGGAAAAGATCTCCTGGAAGATTGCTCGAATCCCTACAGGAGAGAGAGCGCCGGCATCCTGCTTGACCAGATCTTGGATCACGGCTTCTTCGCGGTTGGGGTCGAAAATGAGTTGGGACTCTCGGCGTTTTCGCTCTCCGATCCGTTTCGCCACCTCCATCCTCTGGTTGAGGAGCGCGAGAATCTGGCGATCCATCTCGTCGAGCCTTCGACGCAGCCGATCAATCTCCCCAAGGGAGGTGGCGTCTGAATCCATGGGATCGTTCTCGATCTGATCCAATCAAGTGGCGGACCACGTTAAAGCTCGGCATAAAGCCCAGAAGATCTTCCGGTGAGGGCTCCCCGGCCGCCCGTTTCGGTTGCGTCCGGCGGCTCCATGGCGATCCTCTCCTCACGGTCTTGGTTTCGGCGTTCGGCTAGAGCAGGCCAACCGCTCGCCGCGCCGATACCCATGTTGGAGCGGCCGCCGCACGAGCCGAGAGAGCGCCTTGCTCCAGAATCTCATCCACCACGTTCGGTTTTGCTTTCAGCTCCTCATACCGTTCGCGGAAGGGTGCCAAAAAACGTTCGAGCTTGGCGAGAAGCTCCTTCTTGAGAGTCGCGTAACCGACTCCTCCTCGCCGCATGGAAGAGATAAATTCCTCGAGTTCCTGCGGCTCGCTGACCAGTCGATAGAGAGAGACCAGCACCGAGCCGGCGACCGGCTTCGGCTCTCCGACGGGGGTGGAGTCGGTGCGAATGGCCATTACTCTCCTTCGGAATTCTTCGCGATCCCCGAAGAGTTCCAGCGTGTTCCCGTAGGACTTTGACATTTTTTGCCCGTCGATCCCTGGAATCGTTGCCACGCCTTCCTCAATGTCTTCCTTGGGAAGGACAAACACGGGTCCGAAGGCTTGATTAAACTTCACGGCCAGATCGCGGGCCACCTCCAGATGCTGCTTCTGGTCGATTCCAACGGGAACGACGTCGGCTTGGTAGAGCAAGATGTCGGCAGCCATGAGGACCGGATAGGCAAAAAGGGCATGCGTCGGAGCGATTCCCTTGGTCAGCTTATCCTTGTAGCTATGGCATCTTTCCAGGAGACCGACCGGAGTCACCGTGGAAAGGAGCCACGTGAGCTCCATGACTTCCGGCACGGCACTCTGTCGGAAGAAGACTGTCCGCTTGGGATCGAGCCCGCAGGCGAGGAAGGCAAGCGCCGCTTCCTGGATGTTCCGGCGCAAGGCCTCCGGGTCGCCCACGGTGGTCAGGGCATGGAAATCGGCGATGAAGAAGAAGGCTTCTCCTTTTTCCTGCCACCGGATTCCCCGTTGCATCATGCCGAAGAAGTTCCCCAGATGAAGATACCCGCTGGGTTGAATGCCAGACAAGATGCGCATGAGTAACGGTCCTCAATGTTGTCGGAAGGGAGGTCTGCGGAGTCGAGGATCCGTGATCCGCCCACTCGCGGGGGAAACGCAGACTCGTCGCGAAGGCGCGTTCACCATCGAGCCCTTCGGTGAACCCGAGTCAAGCTTTCTCCAAGATTGCCTTGTAGCTGAGCCAACTCGGAGGCGAGCCATTCGGGCGAGGAGCACCAGGCGCCCATCGCTTCGATGGAGCGCCTCTCCGCCTGATCTGCGGTAACCGCCGTCACCCGCTCTCGATCCGCCCGCTGGGCAATCAAGGCTTCGATGATCGAGTCTGCCGTGCAGTCGGGGGGGGAATAGGCGATGACCATCTCGCCGGAGGAAGATTCGATTCGATCCCTCCGGGAACCGAAACGTCCGTCGAAAACGACGATCACCGACCAGGCTCCCGTGTCGTGCATCTGCTGGAGCCGTCCGGTAAGAAGCTCGCGAGCCTGCCTGGGTGCGCGCGCGTGAAGCTCCCGCAACTCCTTCCATGCGAAAATTACGCTGTGACCATCGACAACCAGCGCCGGGGCGGTGGAACGCTCCCGGGCGATAGTGGCCTTGGTCTTCATCTCATTTTTTCCCCGGCGCAGCCTGGGTGATCGCAGATTTCTCTCGTTTCCGGTTGAGATAAGCCTTGCGGCGTTTCCGCTTTTCGAACTTGTTCCACTGTTTGCTCACGATTAAGTGTTAGTGGGCTCGACCCCAGCCATTCTGTCAAGGCTCAACTGCTTGGGAGAGTCCCGTTCCTGTGCGTTGCTGCAGAGTCCGACTGCTTTAACGCTTGAAAGGAGCGCAGGTTTCCGTTCAACTTCAGCGGATCAATCCGAAAATTGCTCAAAACCAACGCATCCATCCACGCATGAAATTCTTCTCGGTGGCGGGCACAAGCCTGGCCGTATTTGCCTATTGCCTGTTCTCCTTTCCGGTCCCCTCGTCTGCGACCGTCCAGTCGCTCTCTTTAGTAGGCCCATCCAAACAGGCCAAAGAGACGTCATTCTCGATCCAAGTCGACGACTCGGCACTTCCCCGAGAGGGAGCAGGCCTTCTGACCAGCTTCGCGCCGATCGTAAAAAAAGTGGTCCCAAGTGTCGTGCAGATCACGACCACCCAGCGGGTGAAGGCTCCGGAAGGCTGGCCTTTCCCTTTTCCTCCCTTCTTTAACGAGCCCCCGTTGCGCCGCTTTTTCGGACCACCGGAAGGAGAAGATCAAGGAGGAAGGCGGCAGCCTCCCTCGCCGCAACCGCGCTCCCGCCGTCAGAGCGGGCTTGGCTCCGGGGTGATCGTTTCTCCCGACGGCTACATTCTGACGAACAACCATGTCGTGGAGGTGGCCGAAGAGATCAAGGTCTTGGTAGGCGAAGCAAAGAAGGAGTATGCCGCCAAAGTGATCGGGAAAGATCCCTACAGCGACATTGCGCTCGTCAAGATCGAGGCAAAGGATCTGCCGGCGGCTGTGTTCGCGGATAGTGACAAGGTCGAAGTGGGCGATATCGTCCTGGCGGTGGGTAACCCCTTCGCCTTGAGTCAGACCGTCACGATGGGGATCGTGAGCGGTAAGGGACGGAAAGATGTCGGAATCGAAGAGTACGAGGATTTCATCCAAACCGATGCGGCGATCAACCCCGGAAATTCGGGAGGGGCCCTGGTCGATGTCGAGGGTCGACTGGTTGGGATCAATACGGCGATTGTGAGTCCCGGGCGTGTCGGCAATCTCGGCATCGGATTCGCCGTTCCTTCGAACATGGCCCGCTACGCCATGCAGGAGCTTGTGACCCACGGAAGGGTGATTCGCGGATTTCTTGGCGTAACGATTTCGGAAGTCACCCCGGAGCTGGCGCGAGCCTTCAATCTGCCCGAGCCGATTGGGGCTCTGGTCGAGCAGGTGACTCCGGGCGCGCCTGCTGCTCAGGCCGGCGTCAAGGACGGGGATGTGATCATCGGATACAACGGGCAGAAGGTGATCGATCCCCGAGTCTTCCGCTTTGCGGTGTCGGAGACGCCTCCCGGCTCGAAGATCTCCTTAAAGATATGGCGCGATGGAAAGGAAATGACCGTACAAACCGTTCTGAAGGAACGGCCGAGCGAGCCGGTCGCGAACAGCGGCCTTCCCGGAAGCTCGGAGCAGGGGACGTTTCTTCCCGGAGTGGAGATTGCGGATCTCAACAGCGCGGCTCGGCAACAGTTGGAGGTTCCGGCCGAAGTCCAAGGGGTCTTAGTGACCAGCGTCGACCAAGAGGCACCGGCCGCGCGGCCCGGGCGGAACCAGCTACAACCGGGTGATGTCATTCTTCAGGTGAACCATCGCGCGGTGCACGGGGTCCGCGAGGCTCTGGAGGCGGTGAAATCAAGCCAGGGCGATCTGCTTCTGCAAGTCTGGTCGCATGGGATGACGCGGTTTGTCGTTGCGAAACGATAGCGGCTCGCAAAGAGAGAGCGGGAAAAGACGGGGAATGGGAGAAAGTGGTCTTGCGCAGGCGGCTTTGGCAAGCGAAGCCGCGACGAGGACTTTCTCCAGCGACCAGATCGAGAGGCTCCTCCCGCAAAAGCCGCCCTTCCTCTTTTTGGACGAGGCCGTTGTCGAGGAGCGGGGCGTGCGGGCGAGCTATCTGCTCCGAGGAGAGGAAGACTTTTTTCGCGGTCACTTCCCGGGAAATCCGACCACTCCCGCCGCCATCGTCTTCGAAGCTCTAGGCCAGGCGGGCTGCCTTTGGCTTCGGGCCATCGGGGACCAGAAGGTTTCGGGGGAGATCCTCTTCGCTGCATCCGATGGCGCCCGCTTCTTTCGAAAGACCTGCCCAGGAGATCGGCTTGCGCTGGAAGTCGTCGTGCTGCGGATCCTGGGACGAGTGGCAACGTTTTCGGGCAAAGTCTCCGTCCGCGGGGAAGCGGTCGCGCAGGTAAAGCGGCTCACGCTCGTCCTTCTTGAGGAGAACGGGGATGAGAAAAAGCTTGCCGGCTGACTTTCTCGTCGTCGACGTCAGCAATTCCTTTACGAAAGTTGCAGCCGTCCGGAGGGGCCGGCTCTGCGAGCTTCAGCGGAAGGCGACCGCGGAACTCGACGAGCCCTTTGTTCTTTCCTTGGCCGCTCTCTATCCGTCGGTGCCGCTTGTGCTGGGGAGCGTAGTTCCGTCCCGAACCAGCTTGTTTTCCTCCGTTTTTGCCAAGGCTCTCCTTCTCGTCCATGGACGGGCGCCGCTCGGCTTCCCCATCGACTATCCGAATCCGGCGGAGATCGGGGCGGATCGGCTTGCCAATGCGGCTGCCGCACTCCACTTCTGGCAGCCTCCGGTCGTCGTCATTGATTTCGGGACTGCAACCAACTTCGATGTCGTGGATGCCTCGGGCGCCTTCTGTGGAGGAGTCATCGCGCCCGGGCTCGACCTGATGACCTGCTACCTGCACGAGCGAACCGCGCTTTTGCCGAAAGTGCGTCTGAGAGAGCCAAAGCGGGGTTTCGGCCGGAGCACGGTCGAAGCAATTCGCGTCGGTGCCATCCACGGGTATCGGGGAATGATCCGCGGCCTGCTCGAGGGAATCTGCAAGGACCTGGACGTGGAGCAGTTGACCGCCGTAGCGACGGGGGGTCATGCAGCTCTGGTGGTGCGAGGATTGCCGGAAGTTTGCGGCGTGCGGCCGAATTTGACCTTGGAAGGGCTCCGCGTCGTGGGAGAAAGATGGCTGATCGGGCCTCGTCCGGGAAGAAGAGCTTCTCCCCGTTCCCGTTAGCCTGCAAGGCACGCTGGCGAGATCGGCAGGCTAATCCCGGAAGTTTTGAAAGGAGAGTGCGTGGGGGAATTCCTTGGCGCGCAACGCGGCAATGACTTGCTGGAGATCATCTCGGTTCTTTCCCGTGACGCGGACCTCCTCCCCTTGGATTTGTGCTTGGACCTTCAGCCCCGTTTCTCGGACGGCACGGGTGAGAACGCGGGCGGCCTCAGAGTCGAGACCCTGCTTGACGACGAGTTCTTGGGAAGCCTTCCCCGTCGAAGAAACCGAAGGAGGCTTGATTTCGATATTCTTCAGGCTCACGTTGCGGCGGGCCAGCTTTCCCAACAAGAGTTCTCGGATCACCGAGAGTTTGAAGGCGTCGTTTGCTCGTAAAAGGAGGGTAGGGCGCTCATAGTCGATTTCGGCGCCGGCCCCTTTGAGGTCGAAGCGGGTGGCCATTTCCTTGCGTGCTTGATTGAGCGCATTCGCCACCTCCTGCTCGTCTACTTCTGAAACGATGTCGAACGAAGGCATCGTTTTAGTTTCCACAGGAGAGGGCTGCGGAGCAACCAGGAAAGTTCCCGATCGGCTCCAAAGCGAGTTCAGGGGGAGGCTGGAGCGGGCGGAGCGCTCGAAGTCTGCTTTTTTTTGGCGGCTCCTTTCCGTTTGGCCGCTCCCTTCGGGACAAAGATCTTTTGGCCTGGACGCAGGCTTTCGCGCCGCGAAAGCCCGTTGGCCGCGCGGATCTGTTCGGCGGTCACCGGGACCCCGCTTTGCCGATAGGCCTCAGCGATGGCGGATACGGTGTCGCCGGCTTGCGCCTTATAGTAATAGCCGGCTACGACCTTTGTCTGCGGACCGTCGCCGGCGGGTCCGGGTTCTGATTCTGATGGGCTGGAATGGGCATGGGTTGGCTTCCTGTCGGCTGTCGCCTTTTCGGGCTCAGGTGCGGAGGCCGGCGCCGAGGCGGAGGGTTGCGAAAGCCGTCCGTGGAGGTTCCGAAGCTCCTCTTTCAATTGAGAGAGCTCTTGCTGCAGGCGCTGAAGCTCGCGGGTGTGGCCCTCGTCCGTCCCCTCGATCAGATCAAGGGTGTCCGAGGCCCGGAGATCCTTGCGCTTGGCCTCCCCTTCGTCCTGCTGACGAATGATCTCCGGCGTCTCTTCCTCTGCCAGAAGACTTCCCTTCCCGGTGAAGCAGAGAAAGAGGCAGGAGCAGAGACAGGCGATCCGGATTCGGCGGACGAATGGCCGGATGCTGGACGAGTCAAAATGCCTCGTCGCCATTCATTCCTCCCTTCAAGAGCCTCTCCAGTTCGTCTTCCGAAATCTCCGGCACCCCGAGCCTCCTCGCTTGCTTGAGCTTGGAGCCGGGCTCGGTCCCCACCACCAGAAAGCTCGTCTTCCGGGAGACGCTCTCCGTGATCTTTCCTCCAGACTGGCGGATTCTTTCGGCAATCTCCTCCCTCGGCTTGGAAAGAGTTCCCGTGATCACGAAGGTCTTCCCCTGCAGGATCCTCCTCCCTCCCAACGGATGCTTCGCTTCCATCGTCACGCCCGCTTGCCGGAGCCGATCGACGCGCTGGCGGTTGAACGCATCTCGGAAATAGTTGGTCACACTTTGCCCGATGATCGGGCCGACGCTCGGGATTCTCTCGACTTCCGCCGGCGCCGCGTTCCAAAGCCGCTCGATCGTTCCAAAGTGGGATGCGAGCGCCTCCGCGGCCGTTTCGCCGACGTGGAGAATCCCCAGGCCGAAGAGCAGCCGTGCCAGACCTCGGTCCTTGCTTCCTTCGATCGCCGAAAGGAGATTTGCCGCCGACTTTTCCCCCATTCGTTCGAGCGGGAGGAGATCGGAGAGCGTGAGATGGTAGAGGTCGGCCACGTCGCGGAGCAGGCCCGCGTCCACCAACTGGTTCACGAGGGATTCGCCCAACCCCTCGATGTCCATGGCGTTGCGACGGGCGAAGTGGCGGATCAAGCCCTTGAGCTGCCCGGGACAGTGTGGATTGGGGCAGCGGAGAAAAATCCCGTCCCATCGGAGGGGGGTGGCACACGCGGGACACCGCTCCGGAGGCACGATCTCCTTCTCCTGACCGGTCCGAGCCGACCGATCCACCTCGACGACGGCCGGGATGACTTCACCCGCCTTTTCGATCTCAATCCAGTCCCCAATCTTGATCCCTTTCCGTCTCACCTCGTCGAAATTATGGAGGGTGGCCCGGCTCACCGTGGAGCCGGCCAGAAAGACAGGCTCCATTTCGGCAACCGGAGTCACTACACCCGTTCTTCCCACCTGGAAGGTGACGTGGAGGAGGCGCGTCCGCGCGCGCTCCGCGCCATACTTGTACGCGATTGCCCAGCGCGGAGCCTTGGCCGTCGATCCCAAGAGCGCATAAAAGCGCCATTCATTCACCTTCACGACGGCTCCATCCGTAGCATAGGGCAATCCCTTCCGGAAATCGTCGAGTGCGGCGATGGCGTCCGCCAAATCTTCCTTGTCTCGGCAGAGCCAATAGCGGGAGGGCGAGGGCAAGCCGGCCTCGGCCAACAGGCGAAGCCAACGATCCTGAGATTCGCACGTGATTCCCTTCAGATCGCCCGCTCCATAGAAGATGACGGAGAGCGGGCGTTGCGCCACGATACGAGGATCGAGCTGCTTCAACGAGCCGGCGGTGGCGTTTCGCGGGTTTGCAAAAAGGGGCTCACCCCGAGCCTCTCGATCCTTGTTGAGATCCTCGAAGATCTTTGTGGGAAGATAGGCTTCCCCGCGTACCTCGAGGAGTTCC
>JAQUAR010000034.1 GCA_028687155.1 Methylacidiphilaceae bacterium
CTCCGCCTTCTTCCAGCCGAAGCATCCTCCACCCATGGCAACGGGTCGGGAGACTCGGTCGGCCCGGCCTCGTCGTCAGCCTGTTCTTTCTCCTGGCGAGCGTGCCCGGTCGCCTGATCGGACAGGCCGGCGTCGACGGCGTGGCCGCGATCGTCAACGACAAGGTGATCACGTTTTCCGAGGTCAAGAAGCAGGTCGAGCCGAACGAAGCGGTCCTGCGTGAAACGTATCAAGGCCCGGAGCTGGTCGACCGCGTCAAGGAGGCGCGACTCAATGCTCTGCGCGCGCTGATCGAGCGAGAGCTCATCATCCAAGACTTCAAGAAAAAGGGATATCAGATCCCGGACACCTTTATCGAGACCCGAGTCCGAGATATGATTCGCAGCCAATTCGACGGGGATCGCATCGCCTTCATCCGAACGCTACAGGCCAGCGGGATGACCGAGGAGCGCTATAAGCAAAACCTGCTCGACCAGATCATCGTTCAGGCGATGCGCATGAAGAATGTCTCCGATAGCATCGTGATTTCCCCTTATCAGGTCGAGCAATACTACCACGACCATATCGCCCTTTTCGTGGAGCCGCCGAGCGTCAAGTTGCGCTTGATCTTTCTTCAAAAATCCGCCTTCAAAGAGCACCGGCTCGGTCCTGACGGAAAGGAGGAGGAATACGACCAGCCTCTGGAGACCGCGAAAGAGCTGGAGACCAAGCTCCGGTTCGGCGCGAACTTCGGCGACCTCGCGCGCAGCTATTCCGAGGGGCCCCGGAAACAGGAGGGGGGCGACCTCGGGTGGGTGACCCGGGACACGCTGCGTCCCGAAATCGCGGATGCCGCCTTTGGGATGTTTCCGGGGCAGACGAGCGATGTGATTGCCACTGCGGATGGCTATTATCTCCTCCACCTGGAAGACAAGCGGCGCGAGCGGGTCAAGGCCATCTCCAGCGTGCGCAACCCGATCGAGTCGGCTCTCTTGCAAGAAAAGCGACAGAAACGGCAGCAAGAATGGCTCGACAGCTTAAGGGTCAAGGCATTCATCAAGATGTTCTAGCCGCCATGATGCACCACCGCCCTCGCACCGCTGGTTTCTTCCGTCCAGCGCTCTTTTTTCTCGCAGAAGTTCTCCATGCGCCGCAATCCCCTAGGAAGGAATGGAGCCCGTGGACAAAACCGTAATCGGCATCCCCGTGGGAGATCCGGCGGGAATCGGCCCGGAAGTCGTGCGCAAGGCGCTTGCCTCCCACCGACTTCCCGCCCGCTGCGCCTATCGCGTCCTTGGATCGGATCAAGGCTTTTCTCCCGGCACGCCGAGCCCTTCTTCCGCCCAGGCCGCTCAGGAATGGCTGGAGGAAGCGGTCCTCCTATGGAAGAAGGGCGCAATCCACGCGATCGTAACCGGGCCCGTTCACAAGGCGGGCCTGCAGGCAACGGGCTTCCCCTATCCAGGACAGACCGAGTTCTTCGCCGAGAGGACCGGCTGTCCGGCAGAAAGGACCGTGATGAGCTTTTGGCATCCGAAGCTCTCCATTTCTTTGCTCTCCACCCACTGCAGCCTCCACAAGGCGATCGCCTCGATCCATCCCGAAAAGATCATTCTTTCGGCCGAGCTTTTAGCCGACTTCCTGACCCGGCTCGGCCGTCCTTCTCCGCGCATTGCCATCGCCGCGCTGAATCCCCATGCCAGCGAAGGCGGCCTCTTCGGCTCGGAGGAGCGGGAGCTCTTCGAGCCAGCCATTGCCGAGTTACAGAAGAGGGGAAGGAACGTTTTCGGCCCCGTGCCGCCCGATACGGTCTTCCGCCAGGCGATCGGCGGGGAATTTGCCGGCGTCGTAGCCGCTTACCATGATCAGGGTCTCATCCCATTCAAGCTGGTGGCCTTTGCGACGGGAGTCAACGTCACCCTTGGTCTCCCCCTGATTCGGACCTCTCCCGACCATGGAACCGCTTTCGATCTCGCCGGCAAGGATGCGGCGGATCCTCGGAGTATGATCGCCTCGATCCGGCTGGCCGCCCGGCTGGTTGCTGCCCAGCGCCGCAAGAAAGCATCAAGACAAAGTCGATGAACTTCACGAACCTGCGAGGGATTCTCACCTATGTTCCCGAGTTCCGGGACAAGATCTTTGTGATCGCCATCGACGGTGCCGTTGTCGCCCACGAGAACTTCGCGAATCTCGCTCTCGACCTCGCTGTCCTTCGCAGCCTCAGTATCCGGGTGATCGTCGTCCATGGGATCGGTCGCCAGATGCGCGAGCTTGCCGCGGAGCGTTCGATCCCCCTCTCCTCCTCGGACGGAACCGGTCCCACCGACTCGGCAACGCTCAAAGTGAGCCTGGCCGCTTCCTCCCAGGTCGCGCAGCAGATCCTCGCCGCGTTCGGCGCCGCCGATCTCCGGGCGGCAGTGCCCAATGCCATCGTCGTCCACCCCTTTGGGATCGTCGGCGGAATCAACCATCAGTCAACCGGACGGATCGAACGAGTCGACACCACGTTCCTTCACGATCTCCTAGATCGCGGCATCGTCCCGATCCTCGGCCCGATCGGATCCGATCGGGAAGGGAATCTTTTCCGGGTGAACTCCGATGCGGTAGCGGCGGCGATCGCGGAAGCCGTCCGCGCTGTGAAGTTGATCTATCTCTCCGGCGAGATCGACTACGCGAAGGAGAACGACTTAGCGCGGCAGCTTTCCGTGAGCGAGGCCGAATCCTTCGTGCACCACCATACGAAAACGACTTCCCCGCTGCTCCTCTCCAAGCTCTCCTACTCGATTGCCGCCTGCCGCAGCGGCGTGCAACGAATCCACCTGCTCGACATTTGCGTCGATGAAGCCCTGCTCTCGGAGCTCTTTTCCCAGGTCGGGGTGGGCACGATGGTCTACGCCGAGGGATACGAGTCGATCCGAAAGGCGCAGAAAAAGGATATCCGCTCGATCCTCCAGCTCATCTCCCAATCGGTGGATGCCGCCGAGATCCTTCCCCGCACCCGGCTGGGCATCGTGGCCCGACTCAACGATTACTACGTACTGGAGATCGACCGGGGACTCGTCGGCTGCGTAGCCCTCCACCGCTTCCCGGACTCCTCACAGGCGGAAGTCGCCTGTCTCTCCGTTGCGCGGGTCTACGAAAACCAAGGGCTCGGACGAAAGCTCGTCCATTTTGCCGAATCGGTGGCGCGCCAGGAGGGGATCCGGCAACTCTTCGCGCTTTCCGCAAGGACCTACAACTTCTTTACCCAAAAGGTCGGCTTTCGCGAAGGGACTCCCGATGACCTGCCGGCGGCTCGCCGGCTCCTCTACGACCAGGGTGGCCGGCACTCGAAGGTGCTTCTCAAGCCGCTCTTTTAACCGCTGCACGCGCCCTAGCCTGATGGAGAAAATAGTGGCACGCCTCCGGGCAGAGGAGAGTGAGCCTCTCCTGATTGTCCGGCCGGGGCTCCGGAAGATGCCAAAGGGGGTGGCGCAAGCAGCCTCGAACGCAGACCTTTTTGACAAGCGCAGGGAGCTCTTCGCGCGGCAACCGCTGCGTGACCTCGTAGAGGCCGGTCTGACGCCGTGCCGTATCAGAAAAAGGCGTCGGAGCGAGCCGCTTTCCCTCCCAGGCGGCGAGGAGCGCCACCGCTTCCGGATAGAGAACCCGGAGATCGGAGAAAAGCTCGGCAATCGAGAGAGGGCCTCTCCGCCAACCCTTTTGCAGCCCCGGGGCACCGCGCAGCGGACGAAAACGGCCGGCGGCGTCGAAACGCACGAGGTCCAGGAAAGCTTCCCAACCCGAAAGATGCCGCAGCCGGCAATCCTCCGGAGCATCCTCCCGATGGATCAGCAGATAGCCAGGATAGATCCGAACTTCTCCCACCGTCCAGGGCAGCGGGGTCCGCGCAAGCCGCGATTCAAGCCATTGAGTGAGCTTCATCGAAAGCCTCCACCTGTGCGAGAATGACCTGATCCAGGGTGGGAGCCATTCCTGCGCTCCCCGCATAGTAGACCCGCCTTCCTCCCTCCGTCGTCTGCGGGTTGCGGAACTCCGGATCCCGTGGATGGCGGGCCAAGCCCATCATCCGGGGAATGTCGGTATAAGAATGCTTGCCTTCGGAAAGGAAGAAAGGAACCACGACGAGGTCCCGCGAGGAGACGAGATCGCGCCATCCAGAGATCGACGGTTCCTGCTCCAAGAACGCAACGCCGCACTCGACGAAGCGCCCCGTCCTCCGAATACGCTCCGCTTGTTCCCACGCGGTCTGCGCCGAGTTCTCATTCCGATCGGTCCCGTGAGCAACGAGCAAGAGAGTGACATCGCGGCAATTCCTCTCCCCGAGCGCCCTGAGAGCCTGTTCCACGATGGCATCGGCCATTCGAGGATGGCGTCCCGGCGGCTCGCAGTACCGGATTTCAGACGATCTCCACCGGGTGATCGGACCGGACAGCCCGAACTCTCGAGGAAGGACCTCGCGGGTGAAATAGCCGTGGCTCAAGAAATCGGGCACGAGGTAGACGCACTCCTCTTCCACCTCGTAAAGAACATTGCGGTAGGAGGGCTCCTCTTTCCAGAAGCACTCGTATACGGCGGCGAACATCCCGGTCTTCCTCAAGGAGGCAGCATGCTGGTAGATGGGAAGAGCGGATTCCGGGCCGAACATCGAGCCATGGCCCGCCAGGACGAGCGCTCTCCTGCTGGAACTACTCCTCATGCGCGGCGCTCCGGCTTTTCTCGCGCTCTCTCTGGCACTTCACGCTTGCTCGGCATCCGAGCAGAACGTACTCTGGTCCTAACCTCGGAATAGGGAAAATCGCCGGATCGGCTCCGGCTTGCGAAGGAGAAGGAGACAGAGATCATGATTGTCACGACAGCGGAACTCTTCCGTTGCGCCTACGGAAAATATGCGATCGGCGCGTATAATATCAACAACATGGAGCAGACCCTCGGTCTCTTCCGCGGCTGCGCGCAATCAGAGGCTCCGTTCATCATCCAGATTTCGCGAGGAGCCAGAAAGTACGCCGACAAGCGGATGCTCGAGGCGATGATTCGTGCCGCCGAAAGCATTTACCCGGAGAGCATCTTCGCCGTCCATCTCGATCACGGAGACGAGGAGACCTGCTACGACTGCATCGATTCCGGCTTCTACAGTTCGGTCATGATCGATGCCTCGCACCATCCCTTTGCGGAAAACGCAGCCATTACGCGGCGAGTGGTCGAGCGCGCTCACGCCAAGGGAGTAAGCGTCGAATCCGAGCTCGGCATGCTCGGAGGCGTCGAGGAAGACATCAAGGTCGAGGAGGGGCATGCCTGCCTCACCGACCCCGAGCAGGCAAAAGAGTTTGTGGAGCAGACGGGCTGCGATTCGCTCGCCTGCGCCGTCGGTACGAGCCATGGGGCCTATAAGTTCAAAGGGAGGCAGTCGATCCATTTCAACGTGCTGGAGGCGATTTCCAAGCGCCTGCCCGGTTTCCCTCTGGTGATGCACGGGAGCTCGAGCGTGCCCCAAGAGGAAGTGCGCCGCATCAACGAGGCGGGCGGGAAGCTGGATCCGAGCGCCTGCGGTGTGGATGAGAACGAATACCTCCCTGCGGCAAAGCTGGGAGTCACCAAGATCAATATCGACACCGACGGACGCTTGGTCTGGACGCGCGTGCATCGCGAGTACCTGCGCGATCATCCGGAAGATTTCGACTTCCGGGGAGCCGGACGGGTCTACATGGCGGAATATGCGAATTTCATCGCGCACAAGAGCGAAAAGCTCGGCTGCGCCAAGCAGTTGGAATCGATCCGCAAATTGATTCTCGCCCAGCGGGACAATCGTGCTTAGGCCCACTCCCTTGCCAACGAGTCGGGTCCAACTCGATCGCGGATTCCGGCTCTGAAAGAAAGGGGGGTATGGAGAGGCCATGGGTCTGAAATATCTCGGACTCCGGAATATCCGGGAGGTCTACTGGAGCCTGACGACGCCAGCCCTCTACGAAGCCGCCATTCGCCGTTATGAGGGGATGGTAGCTCACCTGGGACCCTTCGTCTTCCGGACGGGCGAGCACACCGGCCGCCTTCCCAAGGACAAGTTCCTCGTTCAGGAACCCTCTTCCCAGGAAGCAATCTGGTGGGGACCGGTGAATCAACCGCTTTCGGAGGAGTCCTTCGAGCAGTTGCGGAGGCGGCTTCTCGCCTACCTCCAGGGGAAGGACCTCTTTGTCCAAGACTGCTACGGAGGCTCCGATCCGCACTATCGCATCCCCCTCCGGATCATCACGGAACGGGCGGTCCACTCCCTGTTTGCCCGGACCCTCTTCGTGCGGGAGATGGATCAGTCAAAGCTGCCGCACCCGAAGCCCGCCTTCACCATTATCCATGCTCCGGATTTCCACGCCGACCCGGGCTTTGATGGAACCCGGTCCGAGGCCTTCATCACGATCCACCTCGGCAAGGGATTGGTGCTCATCGGCGGGACGGCCTACGCCGGAGAAATCAAGAAGTCGGTCTTCACGATTCTGAACTATCTCCTCCCGCTGCAGGGAATCCTTTCGATGCACTGCTCGGCCAATTTCGGCTCTTCCTCCGACGACACGGCCATCTTCTTCGGGCTCTCCGGCACCGGGAAGACCACCCTTTCCGCCGATCCGCATCGGACGCTCATCGGCGATGACGAGCACGGCTGGACCGATTCCGGCATCTTCAACTTCGAAGGAGGCTGCTACGCGAAAGCCATCCGTCTCTCGGCCACCGGCGAACCAGAGATCTACGCAGCGAGCCAGCGCTTCGGGACTCTCTTGGAAAACGTCTCCCTTGATGTCAAAACGCGGCGAATCAACTTCGATGACGAATCGCTGACGGAAAACACGCGGGCAGCCTACCCGGTCGACTATCTGCCGCACGCCGCCGCAGATGGAATGGGCGGGCATCCCAAAAACGTAGTCTTTCTCACCTGCGATGCCTTCGGCGTCCTCCCCCCTGTTTCGCGGCTCACGCAGGATCAGGCTCTTTATCACTTCTTATCAGGATATACCGCAAAGGTAGCGGGGACCGAAGTTGGCATCCGGAGCCCCGAGGCCACCTTCAGCACCTGCTTCGGTGCTCCTTTCCTCGTGCATCCGCCCAAAACCTACGCGGAGCTGCTGAAGAAGAAGCTCGCCGCACACGGCTCTCGCGTCTGGCTGGTGAACACCGGCTGGTCGGGAGGCCCCTACGGGGAAGGGAGTCGCATCTCTCTAGCCGCTACGCGCGCCATCGTCCGCGCCATTTGCAATGGCTCCCTAGCCAAGGCAGACTTTGTCGCTGAGCCGTTTTTCGGCCTCCAGATCCCTCGTGCCTGCCCGGATGTCGACGCGGCGATCCTTCTGCCCCAATCGACCTGGAACAATCCGGAGAACTATCGGCATCAGGCGCAAAAGCTCTCTGTTCTCTTCCGGGAACATTTCGCCCGCTTCGGCTCGAATGTTCCCGCTGAACTTGCCAAGGCGGGCCCTCTTGTCTAGCCTGCATGGCTGACACATTTCGTAGCGGAGGCGACCAGCGTGATCCGTTTTACAACGGCGCGCAGGAGCGCATCGCTTCCTTTGCCAGGACGCTCCATGGAAGTGCACCTCTCCCAGTTGCTGCAGGAGGAGACTTCTGCCCAGGAGGGGGAACGGCTCATTCGCGCCTGCGTCCATTGCGGCTTCTGCCTTCCGGCCTGTCCGACCTACCGTCTTCTCGGCGACGAACTCGATAGCCCTCGCGGCCGTATCTATCTGATCAAAGAGGTGCTGGAAGGCCGAGGCGGCTTGGTTGCCCGACAGCGTCTCGATCGCTGCCTGCTCTGCCGAGCTTGCGAACCGGCATGCCCATCCGGGGTCCAATACGGACGGCTTGTCACGGTGACTCGTCCTCTGGTTACAGCCCAGAGTCCTCGGACTCCCGTAGATCGACTGCTGCGCTGGCTGATTGGTGCGGTAGTCTCCCATCCCGCCCGACTCTCCCAGGCCGTCGCCCTCGCCCGGCTGCTCCAGCCGTTTCTGCCGGCTCGCCTGGCCGCAAAGCTTCCCTCCGGCTTATCAGCCCCGCCTCCCCTTGCGCTTCGGCAAGGCCACCCCCGGAGGGTGCTCATCGTCCCCGGTTGCGCCCAATCCGTGCTCTCCCCCGCAACTCACCTTTCGCTCGCTCGCATTTGCAACCGGCTGGGGATCGAGCCGACTTTCTCGCCCGGATCGGGATGCTGCGGAGCCCTCTTCCACCACTTCGGCTCGGAAGAGCGGGCTCTTCGACAGATCCGACGCAATATCGATGTCTGGTGGACAGAGTTGGAATCGGGAGCGGAAGCCCTGCTCATTCCGGCAAGCGCCTGCTCGCTCATGGTGCACGACTACCCCGAGCTTCTCGGGAACGATCCAGCCTACGCCGAACGAGCCCGTCGGGTCGCAGCCGCGGTCAAAGACCCGGCTGCTCTTCTCCTCTCGGAACCGATCGACATTCCCATCGTGCCACCCCGGCAGGCTGTCGCCCTACACTGCCCATGCACCCAGCAGTCGGGTGTCGTCGAGACGCTTTTCCAGAGGCTTGGAATCCCTCTCTCCCCGCAGACGGACTCTCCCGCCTGTTGCGGGGCTGCGGGAGCCTACGCGCTCCTGCAGCCGAAGCTCTCCGGCGAACTCCGTGCCAGGAAAACCGCCGCCCTCGAGGCGGGTGATCCCGCAGAGATCCTCACGGCTAATATCGGCTGCCAGCTTCATCTGGCGAGCGGGAGCCGGCTTCGCGTTCGCCACTGGATCGAGCTGGTGGACGAATACCAAGCGGGGGCACTCCCGGTCCAAACCCAAGGTGAAAAGGACGCGCTCACCGTCCCGAATCATGTCCCTAATCATGGTTGAGCCGTTACGGAGAACGAGCCATCAAGCTCCACCCGAGCTCACCGCCGCAACATATTGGGCTCTTTCAAAGTTCTCCGGATCGGCGCAGTTATTCTGGCTCAAGAGACCGCGCCACTGACGGATCGACTCGTACCCGTGGCGTTCCATCCATTGAGCCACCCCCTGGCGCACAAGTCGGACATGCCCCGTTCCCCGCTCCAGAAGAGCCGAGCACAACATGGCGACGTTGGCTCCGGCCAGGATGACCTTGAGCGCATCCGCCGCCTCCAGGATGCCTCCGGTCGCCGCCAGATCGAGGGCCACACGACCGTAGAGGATCCCGATCCAGGTGAGAGGGATTCGAGTATCCCGCGGGGAACCGGGCAAGAGCCCGCTGCGCAAAGTCAAATGTTCCTCGTCGATATCGGGTTGATAGAATCGATTGAAAAGGACTACTCCGTTGGCTCCCGCCGCCTGCAAGCGTTTCGCCATGTGCGCGAAGTTCGTGTAAAACGGGCTTAGCTTGACGGCGAGAGGAATCCGGATTTGCGCGCGGACCAGGCGCACAATGTCGAGCGTTTCCATTTCGATCTCCGATCCGGCTCGGTCGGGATCGGTCGGCACCGCATAGATGTTGAGTTCCAGAGCATCGGCTCCCGCTTCCTCGATGATCTTGGCGTAACGCGTCCACCATCCGGGGGAAGCCCCGTTTAAGCTCGCGATGACCGGAATGCCGACCGAGGATTTCAGCTTCCGAATATGATCGAGATAAGCCTTG
>JAQUAR010000035.1 GCA_028687155.1 Methylacidiphilaceae bacterium
ATTGCCAAGGATCAGGGAGAGCATGCCGAAAGCGAGCAGGAGGATGATCGAGCTGGCCAAGACCCCGGTCGCGTAATGCGGCTGGAGAAAGAGCCGGACGTCGATGAGCGGCTCTTTCTGGCCTAGCTCCCAGATCGCAAAGACGACCAGGGACAGAACGCCGACCGCTGCCAGAACGATCACGAAGGTTGAGTTATACCAGTCCTCGTCCTGCCCCCGAACGGTCATAGCCTGAAGGGAGAGCATGGACAACAGCACGAAGCCAAGGCCCGCCCAATCGAACCGGTAGGGCACGCGCTCTTCCCGCCGGCGGGGGAGAACCGCCCAGAGGAGGCCGCCAAAAAAAAGATGGAATAGAGCCGCGATGACGAAAAACGCACGCCAGCCCACTGCCTCTTCTATAAGGGCACCGATGTTGGGGCCAAAGGCAAAAGTGCTCACCAAGAGCAGGCCGAAGCCCGTGATGACATTGGACCAGTGTTCGACGGGATGGAGGCGCAGCGTCATGAATTGGGCGAGGATCATCGCCATTCCTGAAAAGAAGCCGAGCAGGAGCCGAAGCGCGAGGAAGAGGTAGAAATCGCTGAATCGTCCGCAGAGAAAGGAGACCGCACTTAGGCCGAAGCAGGAGGCGAGCAGCGAGGGAATCGACCGGAAGCGGCGGGAAACAAAGGGGGCCAGGAACATCCCCAAGGCCCTTCCCGCAAAGAAGACCGCCGAAGTCCAGGAGCCATGGCTTGGGCTCTGCCCCATATCGCCCACCGTGTAGAGATTAAACGCCGCATAGGAGGAAGAGCCGTAAAGGGCGAGGAGGAACTCCAAGGGGAGAACGAGATGGACGGTCCAGAAGCGCCAGCCGCGCAGGGCGATTTCGGGTTTCATCGGGTTTCTCCGCTCACGGATCGATTCGAGGAGCCGTTGTGGGGGCCGGGGTTCCGGAAGGATCGCTCCTTTCTCTCGATCCTTCGGTCGGAACCGAAGGATGGGGAGCACGCCGGTTGGCCGCGATGATCTGCTCGATCCTCTCTTCCGCGCCGAGAAGCTGCTGTTCGTAAAAAGGCGCTTCGTAATTTGCCTTGGGGAAACGCGTCAAAGAATCGAGGACCGAGCTTCCCCGCTCGCTGACGTGAATTGCCGTCACGGCGGAAAGTCCGGGGCGGAGCGGGTTGGCGCGAAGCTCTTTTTCCGAAAGACGAATCCGCACGGGCACGCGTTCCACGATGTGAATATAGTTTCCCGTGGCGTTTTCGGGCGGAAGCAGCCCAAAGACGCTTCCCGTCCCGGCTCCAATCCCTTCCACGACTCCATGGTAGCGCAGATGACGGCCGTACAGGTCGATCGAGATCCGCACCCCCTGACCCGGACGGACCCGTCGTAGCTCCCTCTCCCGGTAATTGGCTTCAACCCAAAGATAGTCGAGCGGGACGACGGCCATGAGAGAGGTTTCCGGATGGACCTCGTCTCCCGGCTGAACGCGACGGTTGGCAACGAAGCCCGCAACGGGAGCCCGAACTTCCCGGCGGACGTAATCCAGATAGGCCCTCTTGAGGATGCTTGCGGCTCCGAGGACCTCCGGATGGCGCTCTACGGTCGTCCGTCGAATCTGTGCCTCTGCCGCTTGCAGGTCCGCCTCGGCCTCCCGAACGGTCGCTTCCAGCTCCCGGATCTGGCACTCGGTATCGTCAACCTGTTGGGCCGGAATCGCCCCGTACGGCGCGACCGCCCGGTAGCGCTCCAGATCATGCTGGAGCCGCTCCAGCCGCGCCTTCTGGGCCAAGATGCGCTGTTTGTCGAGAGCGGCCTGACTGAAGAGACCTTCCACTCGCCGGACCGCTTCGCCTAACCTCGCTTCCGCCCCTTCCAAGGCCACTCGGGAATCGAGTCCGTCTAAGCGGACGAGCACCGCACCCTGTCGGACAAATTGCGTGTTCTCGTAGCGCACTTCGACGACCGTACCGTTCACTTGGGATTTCACCGGAACGAGATTACCGGTCACATAGGCATCGTTGGTTACGACCCAGCGGCTGAGGAAAAGCCACCACCAGACAAGCAAAACCACCAAGCCAAGCACGCCCGCTCCAGTGACCAGGAGCAGCCGCCGGTTGCGAATCACCTGCCGCCGATACCGCGGAGGCGTTCGAGCCAGCACGTTTCGGGCTACGCGATGCCGCCACCGCTCCCAAAGCTCCCGGATCATAACCGTTCCTAAAACCATAGACGACCATTCCACTACCAGGGAAGATCATCCAGGACGCCGGCCGAACAGTGCTGCTGACGCTTCGCGTGCCGGGATTTCGCCGGCAAAGCCCGGGTAGCGCCTAATGCCCGCGCTTTTGGGAGCAGAGGCGCGGAAAGCAAACGGTTGCCTCCCGACCGGGCATGCGCCGCTTTGCGCCTTTTCCGGACGCCCGACCAGAACGACCATACCTGCTTCGCCCGATTCCTCGCGGGTAGGTCGAAGGTGAGCGTGAACCGTCCATTGTGGGTCGGCGCGACCGCCTCCCGCAAGGCGAAGTGTCACCAGAGGAATAGGTTGCGCCTCGACGCTCGCGAACAGCCGCCCCCCCTCCCGGTCCCGCACGAAGCGGTAGCTCACCGCAGATCCCTCCCGCTTGCGGACGAGCTTTCCCGTCTTGGTCGGAGCGGTCACGATCCGGCTGGCGGAGAGCGCCTGAAGGATCGCCTCCTGGCCGTGGGCGAAGTGCACGTCCTCCAGCACCAGATGCTTGCTCGGGCCTCCCGATCCGTCCGGCAGCCGCAACCGCAGCCGCAGGCTGCCGTCCGAGGCGGCTACCGCTTGGCAGGACTGGTTGCCCGATGTCTCATCCTTCGATCCGAGCAGAAAGAACTGGCTGCTCCGCTGTGCCCGCCCGTGGAGCGCCGCATAGGCGTCGAGCGATTCCGCTTGCTCGTCCGTCAGCCTCAAACGGGTCTGATAGGTGAAAACCGGGAGCTTACTCATCGAGGGCTTCCATGGAAGAAACTACCTCGCCGGTTTGCGGGCCTCCGCTCCTTGGAGAAGGCTACCCCCGCATCTTCCCAGTTGCTCGCGCTGTTCGGAAAAACGGGGAGCTTACTCATGGATCGCTTCCAGCGCCTTCTTAGCGCGGTTCTTGACGGGTCGCTTTCCGTAAAGCCTGGCACACAGGGAAACGATGACCTCGTGCAGGTCGCGCACGATGTCGTCGGTCCTCTCGTCCGAATCCACCACCAGGACCGATCGGCTCTGCGCGGCCAATGCCGCTTCCATGTACTCGAATCCGAAGCGCATCCGCCGGTCCCGATGCTCGACCAGGATGACGCCAATCTTCGGGACCCGCGCAGCAGCCCGATCATTCCTTTCCGATGGCCGTTCCAAACCCGAGCCCACCTCCTTGACGGCCTTGACGATCGGCAAACGCTTGGTTGAGCGCGAACTCGGAGAGCCCAAGCCAATGGCCGGTCCAGATCCGCCTTCTGATCGGCGCTGGATACCCGCGCACAGAGGGCGACTCCGTTGGGTTGTGCCGCCTCCGCATGCACGATCACCGTTCCGGTCGGCATCTGCTCGGCCGGAACCGGTAAACGCCCCTCCTTCCCCATCCGCCAAGCCGTTCGATAGCAAACGCCCTGCCGCTTGGCCCAGACACTCAACTTTACTTGAATATATTATTACCATTAACAATCTTATATGTCCATATATTATTTCACTGTTGAGAGCTCATTGCGCGGCCATTCCGGAATGGTGGCAGGTTCGAACCCCCCGCCTAAGGCGACCAGCAGACCCACGGCGGAATCCACGTGCTGGGCATGCCGAACGCTCAGCCGGGTTTCCGCCTCCGCCAGCCGGTACTGCATCTCGAGCAGATCTTGACGCACGTTGAGCCCGGAGGCAAAGAGGCGTCGCGAAAGATCGACGTTGGCCTGCGCAGCCTTCACTGCTCTCTCCTGCGCCTCCAGGTCCTTGGCCGCTTCTTGCCAGTAGGCCAGTGAGTCGGCGACCTGCTGCAGCGCCGAAAGCAGGACGCTGTTATATCGTTCCACAGCGATATGGTACTCTTCGGCAACCGTTTCCAGTTGCGCCGTCAAGCGGCCGCCTTGGAAGATCGGCAGCGTGATCGCAGGCCCGATCATGTACATCAGCGGAAGAGCCGGGTTGAGGAAGAGTGTTGAAAAGTTGAGGGTCTGAAAGCCGAACCAGGCGACCAGGTTGAGGTTTGGATAGAACTCGGTCTTGGCGATTTTTAATTGATTCGCGGCCGCCTGTGCCCGCCAGCAGGCCACGGCGACGTCAGGGCGGTGGCCAAGAAGATCGAAGGCGATCCGTTCGGGCAGCGGAAACCGGCGGGGGAAGCTCGCCTCGGAGATCACGAGCGCCTTGCCCCAATCCGGTCCCTGTCCCGCCAGCCGAGCAATCTCGTGCCTTAGGGTTTGGCACTCTCGCTCCAGCCCGGCCACATCTTGACGGGCCGTTTCCAACCGCTCCTCGGCCGTATGCACCGGAAAGAGGCTGTCGACCCCGCGAGAGCCGCGTACCTGGGAAAGAGAGAGCAGTTCGCCGGCGATACTCTCCCGCTGCCGTGCCAAGCGAAGCTCCTCTTCCGCAGCCACCAGACGCACGTAGCGTCGGGCGACGGTGGCGCCGAGCAGCAGTCGGGCCACGGCGACTTCCGACTCCTCCGCCCGGGCCTCCCCTATGGCCGCACGGACCCGGGCACGGTCTTCCCCCCAGAGATCGACATGATAATTAGTGAACGTGGGGATGATATCCCAAAAGAGGAACGAGTTTCCCCCGAAGGGACCGAAGAAGCTCGAACCGGGAAATCCCCAGACCCCGAAGACCGAATTGGCCAACCACGGACGCACTCCGGACGAAGGCAGGTAGCGGCTGCGCGCTCCGGCCGCCATCGCCCAAGCCTGGTGAACCCGGTCGAGTGTCGCCCGCAGGTCTGGGTTTGACGTCAGCGCAAGGTGCAGGACTTGATCGAGTTCGGGGCACTTGAGGCCGCGCCACCAGAAGTTTTGCGGCCATTCGGCGGTGATGGAGACCGCCTCCGGCGCGACGGAAGCGACCGTAGCGGCCATCGCAGGAGGAGCCATCGGAATGGCAGGCTTGCTGTCTTTCGGAAGGTAGGCGCAGCCGGTCAGGGATAGGGAGGCCGCGGCGATCCAGATCCCTGGCAGAAGCAGCTCTTTTCGTCGTCTCGCGTTTCGATTCGGGCTCTGCGGTAGAGACCTCCTTCTCGATACCCGTTTTTTTTCGAACACGTAAACCGTTTTGGCGGAAGGGTCCGGGATACACTGGATCGGCCGCCCGGACACGCAGGCACGAAAAAGGAGCATCTTTCCTCGATTAGAGAGTAGAAGTAAGTAAGCACATACTTACTCTCGATCACCCACCGCCCTCTATTTTCTTAATCTTCTCGTTATTTGGTCTCTTTATTGTAACGAGACCAGAGACGAATCCTTCATCTGCCGCCCGCCTTTCGCAAGCGCGGTGCGCTACTCCTCCGGCAGCCATCCTTCGACCTATGGCACTTTCGGGAATACCGGTTCCCCTAGGGCGGCCTTGCCCAAAGCCTGGACAAAGCCGCCCGCGAAAGATCGCATCAGGTTCCTTGTAGCTTCTCAGCCTAGGGCTTCAACTCCGAAATCCACCCGGCGACGGCGTTCGCCATAGCCGTGGCATGCCCTTCGGGAAAGAGATGGTCCGCGCCGGGAATCTCGACGAGCCGCTTCGGCTCCGCGGCGACGGCAAAAAGATCCCGCGAGTCTTGGGGAGGAACCACGTCGTCGGCAAGGCCGTGGACGAAGAGCCAGGGGACTTGGAGCTTTCGAGCCACTTCCACGACGTTACCGATCCGGTTCATATCGTCGATCAAGGCGCGGGAAAGCGGAAATTGCGGCATCTCCCACATGCAACCCGCTCCCGGGGTGACATCGCTGAACTCGCGCTTGGCGAAGGCGGCGGAATCGGCCATTCCTGCGAGGGAGATCAAAAAATGAATCCGAGGATCTTGGCTCGCGCGCAGGACCCCCACGAGTGCGCCCAGGCTATGGCCCGCATAACCGACATGCCACTCTCCCAGCGTATCCAGAACCGAGCCCAAGTCCCCTACTTCCTTGGTGGCGGTAAACTCCTCAAACTTCCCTTCCGAAGCCCCGTTCCCGGAAAAGGAAAAACGTAGAGAATGGATGCCATGGCGGGAAAGGACATTGGAGAGCTCGATCAACATCGGCCTGTCCTTATGGGCGGTGATGCCATGACCGATCACGACTAGGGTCGGATTATCGGGCGATCCTCCCTGGTAGGCGAAGTCGAGTCGTTCCCCTTGGGCATTGCGAATTTCGTTCGGAATCGATCGTTTCATGATCCCGTTTACCATGGTTGCGAGGAGGATCGCAACTACGGGAGCTTTGATTTCCAGACGAAATCCGCAACCTCCCTATTCTTCCAGGAAAGACGAGACGCAACTCTCCTGGAGATAGGCGAGGAAATGAATCTCCCAGAGCGCTCTTTGGAGATCGCGCGATCGGACGGTGAGAGGATTCCACTCCATCTGCTCCTCGGTGATCCCGTGGGCGATGGCGAGCGTGAGTCTCCGGTCGTTCAGCATGGAAAGGAATTCGTCGACTTCTCCCTGGCTCAACCGCAAAGAAGATTGAGAAGGATTTTGGAGCGGGCCATCCGGTGCAAGCCACTCGTTGAGAAGGGCAAGCCGCTCCGGGCGCCAGCCGAGGCGCTCCGCTTCCAACTCCTCGGCCGCGCCGAGGATCTCCTCGTCCTCCTCCCCGCGGCTGACCGTTCCCCGCCAATGCCGCTGCAACGCCTCCGGGAGTTGAGAGACCTCGGTCTGGTAGTGCTTGCGCAACTCGAGGAGGGAGGAGAGGAGAATCTCTCTCTCCGCCGCCTCGAAGCGAAAAACGATCTCGTTCTGGTTCCGTGCAGCCTTCACTCATGCTCCATGGTTGCTTGGAGGCCAAACCGCTGCAACTGATGAACGAGAAACTCGGCGCGCTCCCGTGTTTCTTGGGCGACGCGGCTCTTCCCCTTCTGATGGACCTCCATCATATGGCGAGTGGCTTCCTGCTTGCTCATCTTGAGCACTCGTTGAAAGACGTAGACCACGTAGCTCATGAGGTTGACCGGATCATTCCAGACGATCACTGCCCAGTGACGCTCAAACGCATCACGAACCTTTTCGTCCACGACTTCCTCGTGGATCGTTTCCGGGACCGCCAACTGCTCCATGACATCCGCCGCTTTCCCTGTTTCGGAGATGAGTGTTCTAAACAAAATCAGCATTATACTTGACCCCATGGCGCCCACAAGAACACAAGCGGAGCCTTTTTTCACCCCGCCGAGGAGCTCTCCTGATCAACCCGTTCTCCTCTTAAGCTGAACGTGTTAGTAACGCGGTACGGAAGGATCGATCTCCAGGCTCCATGCCTCGATCCCTCCCGCAAGGTTTTGCACCTTCCGGAAGCCCGAGTCGAAGAGAAGCCGACAGGCTTTCGCGGAGCGAGGGCCGAGCTTGCAGAAGAGAACGATTTCCCGAGCAGTATCGAGCTCGTGAATGCGCTGGTGGAATTGGGAAAGCGGAATCACCTTCGCCCCCGGGATCTGGGCAATCGCGACTTCGTGCGGCTCCCGCACGTCGATGAGATCGAACGCGGCCTCCCCATCCAACCTCCGCTTGAGCTCCTGCACCGTGATCTCAGGCACGTCATCCACGGCAGTCGGGGCACCAATCCCGCAAAAGACCTCGTAATCCACGAGTTCGCGGATCTCCGGCTTGCTTCCACAGATCGGACAGGCAGGATCCTTTCGCAGGCGGAATTGCCGAAACTCCATGCCGAGGGCGTCGAACAGGAGCAGCCGGCCGATCAAGGGATCTCCCAATCCGAGGATGAGCTTCACCGTTTCGATGGCTTGCACCATCCCGATCAGGCCCGGCAAAACGCCCAGCACCCCCCCTTCGGCACAACTCGGCACCATGCCGGGATCGGGAGGCTCCGGATAGAGACACCGGTAACAGGGACCGCGTTCCGCCCAGAAGACCGTCGCCTGCCCTTCGAAGCGGAAGATGCTCCCGTAGACGTTCGGCTTTCCCAAGAGAACGCAGGCATCGTTGACCAGGTAGCGGGTGGGGAAGTTGTCCGTGCCGTCGACGACGACGTCGTAATCCTGAAGGATTTGCAGGGCATTTTCCGATCGGAGAGCCGTCTGGTAGGGGACGACCTCGACGTTGGGATTGAGTTCCTGGATGGCCTCGATGGCCGATTCAATTTTCGGCTTGCCGATATTGCGGGTCTTATGAACCACCTGCCGCTGCAGATTCGACTCGTCAACGGTATCGAAATCGACAATCCCCAGCCGGCCGACTCCCGCGGCCGCGAGATACAAGAGCAGGGGAGCACCCAACCCTCCCGTCCCCACCGCGAGCACCCGCGCCGCCTTGAGCCTTTTCTGCCCTTCCAACGTGACTTCCGGCATGATGAGATGACGGCCGTAGCGCCGGATCTCTTCGTGGGAAAAACCGGCAGCCGGAAAAACCTTGCTCACTCGCGGTAAATAGCTCATCGAATCGCTCTCCTATCCTCTTCCGTTCCGGGCCCTTGGGCATCAGAATGGCACAAATTCCACCCATCCTGAATGTTGCGGAGATCCCAGGCTTGCGAAAGAAAAAGTTTACTTATCTACTGCTTGCGATGACTCTTCGCAAGCTCCGCCTTGGGAAGCCCGAGGGGCACTCCAAGACCGCAGGCCCGGCCGCGCCCTGGATCGATTCCGATGCGGAACTTCCCTCCTTTTTAAAAAAACTTCAGCCGGGCCGGGCCATCGCCCTCGACGCCGAATCGGCCGCCTTTCATCATTATCAGGCCAAGCTCTGTGTCCTCTCGATCCAACAGGGAGAGACGGCCGCCGTCCTCGATAGCCTCGCTCTACGCCCAACCTCGCTCTGGGAACGCTTGGCCTGCTCGCCCTGGATCCTCCATGGAATGGACTTCGACCGAAGGCTGCTGCGCGGGGCGGGAGCGCCCGATCCTCCCGCCGTTTTCGACACGATGATCGCCGCGCAGCTTTGCGGCTTTCCCGCCATCGGCTACGCGGCCCTCGTCGAGCGCTTTTTCGGAGTTGGGCTGGTCAAAGAGAGCCAAAAGGCCGATTGGGCCCTGCGCCCCCTCTCCCCTGCGATGCTTGACTACGCGGCCCAGGACGTTCTCTACCTCGAGGCGCTTCAAGAACGCCTGACTGATGAACTGGATCGGCTGGGCAGGCTTCGTTGGCACCAGGAGAGCTGCGCGCGGCTCCTGCGCAAGACGGGGGAGCCTGCCACCGAAAAGGAGGGGGCTTGGCGGATTCGCGGCTGGCGCGAACTCCCTCCCAAGGCTCTCCCCTTCCTTCTCGCGCTTTGGGAATGGAGGGAAGAGGAGGCCGCGCGCCGCGACCTCGCTCCCTTCCGCCTGGTTCCCCCAGAGCTACTGCTGCGCATGGCGGCCTGGGCCTCGACCCACAAGGAGAACGTCCCGGCAAAATGGCTTCCTCGCCACCTAGGTG
>JAQUAR010000036.1 GCA_028687155.1 Methylacidiphilaceae bacterium
CCGGGAGGGGACTGGCAACGGCCTTGTTCCTCCAGCCCCTCTCGATTCAAAAATAGGGAAGGAAGAAACGCTCAAAATATTAGTCTAAAAACCGCTTCCATTGGTCGGACGCACAGGGAGCACCTCATTTACGTCACGTTTGAACGGTCCGGATTCTAGGATTTGTCGCATGCCGGCTTACCGCTTCCGGCCTTCGCTGCGCGCCTCTTCTATGTCGGCCATGATGCCCTCAATCGTCGTCGGCGTGAGCTTGCCAGCCTGCGCTTCCTCGATAGCGCGCACTGTTTCCGGGCTGGGCTGGAACAGGTCGAGCGGCAAGGCCCGGTCCGTGGCAATCCGCGTCATGAACATGCGCACCACATCGGACACGGTTAGACCCGTGGACTTGATGACCGCGCTTGCAACGTCCTGAATCTCGTCAGGCACCCGAGCTTGAATCTTCGCCATTGCTAAGACCTCCTTTTGTTGTCTGTACTACAGTGTACTACAGGCCATCCGACTTTGTCAATTTAGGCGCCGATCCGGACGCAGGATCTTTTGTTTTGGAGTTTAAACATGGCAACAATCCCACCCGCAGCTCTTTCAAAAAACAGTACGTAATCATCCGGGACCTGACACCGAGCTGATACACATCACTCGGGCTTCTGCCGTCCTGACGCTTGACGCGGATGATCTCCGAGAAGAGCTCCTCGACGGACACGCTCTTCCGCCTAGCCTCCAAGGACGCCACGCATTCGCGGACGACCTCGGTCAGGGACTTGCCGTAGGGCTAGAGGGCTTCTTGGCAGCGGAGCGCCTCCTCGGCGAGCGCCGGGGAAATGCGCTCGGCGTAGTGACCGAGCCGGCTTGCCGCGAGCTTCTGAAGGCGGGCGAAGGCTTCCGCCTCCTGCCTGGTCGCGAAAAAGCGCCGGATCCTTTTCCCGTCCAGGTAGACACCGGTCACGGTCCAGGGCTTCCCGACGTTCTTCCCACTTTCCTTAACGCGGCGCACCCCGATGATCTTCTCCCGCGTCTTTCTTGCGAAGCGGCGCCCGCGCGGCTTGTATTGCTCTTCTCCCCCTTCCATGTCTCTATGTTGCGGTTGTGTCGTCGCACGAGCAAGCATGCCGGTATATTCCGGTCGGCGCCCCTCCAGAGGTATTAAGTGGGATATATATGGGGTCTGGGGTGTCATTTTCTCTGGATCAATGAAGACTATGGATCTAATCCAATCGTCCCTGATCCAGGCCGTTCAGATGACCCTGGTGCTTCTCTTGGCTCCGGGCCTCACGGGCCTGGTGCGCAAGGTGAAGGCACGCCTGCTTGGCCGCCAAGGGCCTCCGATCGTCCAGCCTTATCGGGATCTCCTGCATTTTTTCCGCAAGAGCCCTGTCCTGGCGTCCAATGCTTCCTGGCTCTTCCGCATCGCCCCCTACCTCATTTTCTCCTTCACCTGGCTTGCAACCGCCCTGGTTCCCACCTTCTGCTTGGGTCTCCCGTTCGGTCCTTGGGCCGATCTCATCGCCATCACCTCCCTGATCGGCAGCGCTCGATTCTTCTTGGCTCTTTCGGCTCTGGATGTCGGGACGAGCTTCGGAGGCATCGGCGCGAGCCGGGAGGTGATGATCGCGTCGCTGGCCGAGCCCGCCATGCTCCTGGTCGTCTTCACATTGGCTCTGGTCGCGGGTTCTACGGAACTCTCCACGATTACGGCTTTCATGCTCTCGCCCTCCGTCGGACTTCGTGTCTCGATGGCCTTGGCATTTGCCGCTCTCCTCCTGATTGCCCTAGCCGAGAACAGCCGATTGCCGATCGACAACCCCGCGACCCATCTCGAACTCACCATGGTACATGAGGCGATGATCCTCGAATACTCCGGCCGTCACCTGGCGCTCCTCGAATTAGCCGCCTCCCTCAAGCTGTTGCTCTACTTCTCATTGATCGGCACGATCTTCCTCCCCTGGGGCCTGGCTACGCCGGGTGCCTCTCTCCCTTCCTATCTCGCCGGAGGACTCTTCTACCTGCTCAAGCTTGCGACGGCGGGAGTCACGCTGGGTATTTTCGAAACCGCTCTGGCCAAAATGCGTCTCTTTCGCGTTCCCGACTTTCTCGGAGCCGCGCTCATGCTTGGCCTGCTCGCCACCCTCCTCCGTTTCGTTTCCAGCAGCCTTTGAACCCATCCCCACTCCGTGAACAGCTTCTATTTTGACGTCGCCCACCTGCTCTCCGGGAGCCTTGTGCTGGCGAGCCTCATGCTGCTCTACCAGGACCGGGTCTATGCTCTCCTGCATGTGTTCACGCTTCATGCCCTGGTCTTGTCCCTTTCCGTCGCCTGGCAGGCATTCGCGCAAGACGCTCCCCACCTCTACATCACCGCAGCCATCGCATTGGTGTTCAAAGCCATCCTGATCCCCGTGACGCTGCGTCGAATCGTCGCCCGACTGCGGATTCACCAGATACTGGAAACCGTCGCCGGAATCGGACCTACCATGCTGGTGGGCATCTCTCTGGTGGCGCTTTCGCTGGTTGTCACGCTGCGGACCACTCCCGCGGGCGACCGCTTTTCTCGGGAAGATCTCGCCTTTGCCCTGGCGGTGATTCTCCTGGGCATGCTGATGATCGTTACCCGTCGCAATGCAATCAGCCAGGTCATCGGTTTCATGTCCTTGGAAAACGGACTGATGCTCGCCGCCGCGGGCGCCAAAGGGATGCCGCTTGTTGTGGAAATTAGCGTCGCGTTCGCGGTGCTGATCGCCTTTATCGTCATCGGCATCTTCCTTTTCCGAATCCGGGAGCGATTTGACACGGTCGACATCCTGGTCGTCGACCGATTTCGCGGAGAAAGACGATGAGGTCTTTTCCCTTCGATCCGACGCTCTGGTTGCTCGTGATCCCCGCAGCATCCGCTCTCTTCTTGGCATTCCTCCGGGACTGGAGGCTCGCAGCGCGCATCAACGTTCTGGCCTGTTTCCTCTCATTCTGCCTCGCTCTCTCCCTCCTTGCGGTCCCGAGGGCAGAGCCGGGTCGCTATCTCATGGTCGATGATCTCAACATTGTTTTCCTGGTCCTCAACGCCTTCGTCGGCTTTACCACGAGCCTGTTCAGCGCGGGATACATCCAGCACGAAACTGAGATCGGCCGGCTCACTCCGCGACTCCTCCGCTTTTACCACGCCATGTATCAGTTCCTCCTCTTCGGGATGGCGCTTGCTCTCCTTGCCAACAATATCGGGGTCCTCTGGGCTTCGGTGGAGACGGCTACCCTCACCACCGTTCTGATGGTGGGGATCTACCGAACGGCCGAAGCGATCGAGGCGTCCTGGAAGTATATGATGCTGAGCAGCGTGGCAATCGCCTTAGCGCTTTTCGGAACGACACTGACCTACATGGCCGCCCATCAGGCGGTTGGAGAGGGGGCGGAAGCGATGCGCTGGAGCTCCCTTTTCACTCATGCGGCGACACTCGATCCGCCGCTGCTCAGTCTCGCCTTTCTCTTCGTGCTCTTGGGTTATGGAACCAAGGTGGGCCTCTTTCCGCTTCACGCATGGCTGCCCGACGCCCACGCGGAAGGCCCGACTCCGATTTCCGCAGTCCTTTCGGGACTGCTGCTCAACGTAGCACTCTACTCCGTGATTCGATTCAAGATGCTCCTTGCGGGCAACCCCCATGTCCTCTCCCCTGGACCGATCCTGATCACCATGGGCTTGGCCACGGTTCTCTTTGCGGCGTTCATGCTCTACCGCCGCCGTGATATCAAGAGGCTCTTCGGCTATTCGTCGATCGAGCATATGGGCATCATCACCTTTGCCTTTGGGCTGGGGAATCCTCTCGCCAACTTCGCCGGTCTGCTCCACATGGCCCTCCATAGCCTCACCAAGTCCGGGATCTTTTTCATGGTCGGTCATATTTCCCAAGCCAAGGGCTCGCAGAAGATCGCGGATATCCGGGGTCTCACCGAAAGCCACCCTTTTCTCGGATGGGGGCTCCTAGCCGGAACCCTGGCGATCATCGGCCTGCCTCCCTTCGGCCTCTTCCTGAGCGAATTCCTGATCGTCAGCAGCGGTTTTGCCAGCCATCCATGGATCATCCTCCTCTTTCTTCTCGGCCTTCTCGTTGCCTTCTCGGGGCTCGTGCTCCGCGTCTGCGGCATGGCGTTCGGCAAGCCCACCGGGCGCCAAGAGCCGATCCACGTGATCCCGCTGCCGTTTCTAATCCATATCCTCGCCGTCTTGACCGCCGGAATTTTTCTTCCCCATGCCCTGGTCGGCTGGTTCCGGCAAACGGCACAGCTCCTCCGGTAGGTCTCCTCGCATTCATGTCCAATTCTTCTCCCACAGGGCTTCCCGGCGCTTCCCAAGGTTCTTCCGGGGCATCGTCGGCTCCCCACCCATCGCCTCCCGAACTCCTGCGGCGAGGCAGCCTCGCCGAACATCATCGGCCTTGGCCTCGGGCAGTCGTCGATCCCTCGATCTGGCAAATGGCCGGCGAAACGCTCGCTGCCGGCGGGTATTCCCTTCTCGCCCTTTGGGGTGAGCCGGACTGCGTTCACCTCTCCTTTTGGGATGCCGGCTCTGGGGCAGCCGCCGTGATGACTCTACCCTGTCCGGAAGGACGGTTCCCCTCGATCGGTCGACTGCACCCTCCTGCTTTGCGCCTGGAGAGGACCATCCACGATCTCTTTGGACTCGCGGCCGAGGAGAGTCCCGATGCGAGGCCCTGGCTCGATCACGGGGTCTGGGAAACCCGCTTCCCCTTAGGGAAAACCTCTCCCTCGAGCGGGCCGACTCCCTATCCTTTTCTTCCCACGGAAGGCGAAGAGCTCCATCAAGTCCCTGTCGGTCCGGTCCACGCGGGCATCATCGAGCCGGGCCACTTTCGCTTCACCGCGGCCGGAGAAACCGTCGTCCGCCTAGAAGAGAGGCTTGGCTACGTCCATCGGGGCGTGGAAGGACTGCTCCGCGGCGAGGATCTGGAGCAGGCAGCCGCGTTGGCCGCGCGCATCTCCGGCGACACGACGGCCGCCTACTCCTCCGCCTTCGCTCAAGCCGTGGAAGCGGCCCTCGACGTCGAAGCCCCGTCCTTGGCTCATTGGCTTCGCGCGCTCTGTGTCGAGACCGAACGGGTAGCCAATCACCTCGGAGACATCGGAGCAATCTGTAACGATGCGGCTTTCGCGCGCATGCACGCCTTTTGCTCCGTTCTTCGGGAGAAGATCCTGCGTGCCGCCGATCTCTGTTTTGGCCACCGGCTCATGATGGACCAGATCATTCCGGGCGGTATGCGCACCGTGCCGCCGGGAGAGGCGCTCCGGAAGCTCCGCGAGCTCTCCGAAGAGATTACCGCCTCCCTTCCTGGGATCCTGCAGGTCTACGAGACCACTCCCTCGCTCCAAGATCGAGTGGTCGGCACCGGAGTTCTTTCCCGGGCTCTGGCAAGCCAATACGCCAGCGGAGGGGTGATCGGCCGCGCGTCCGGACGACTCTTCGATGCGCGCTGTCATCTCGCCTACCCTCCCTATTCGAGCTTGCGCTTTTCCGTTCCTGTTCGGGAAGAGGGAGACGTCGACGCTCGGATTTCCATTCGGATCCGCGAAGTCGAGCAGAGTCTCGACCTCATCCGACAGATCATCGACGGCCTTCCGGAAGGACCCGCCTCGAAGCCCTTGCCGCAGGAGCGAGTCGCTCCCGGCGAAGGGGTTGCGCTCGTGGAAGGCTTTCGTGGGGATCTCTTCGCCTGGGTCCGGCTCGACGAGCGGGCCTGCGTCGAACGTTGTCATTTCCGCGATCCCTCCTGGTTTCAATGGCCGCTGCTGGAAGCGGTGGTTTACGGCAACATCATCGCCGACTTCCCGCTCTGCAATAAGTCCTTCAACTGCTCGTATTCCGGCCATGACCTCTGACCGACCCCGCTCCGCCTCTTCTCCCCGCCCTCGCCGCCCCACTCTTTTCGGCTTGATCCGCTCAGGGCTTCCCGAGCCACCGCCGCCCACCGACGACACCCTTGTTCGAGACCTCGGACTCCGGGTGCAGGAGAGAGCGAGGCAGAGGCTCGGACGAAGCCTCGCCCTCCGGCTCGTTGACGCGGGCTCCTGCAACGGCTGCGAGCTAGAACTCCACGCCCTCCAAAATCCCTTTTACGACCTGGAGCGTTTCGGCCTTCGTTTCGTCGCCTCTCCCCGCCATGCGGACGTGCTGCTCGTGACCGGTGCCGTGACCCGAAACATGCGCGAAGCACTCGAACGCACCTATCAAGCGATCCCCGACCCGAAATGGGTGGTGGCAGTCGGAGATTGCCCGGCTACGGGCGGCCTTTTTTCTCAGAGCTATGCCTGCGTCGGACCCGCAAGCGCTGTCGTTCCGATCGACCTGACGATTCCCGGCTGTCCACCCCGACCGCAGGATCTCCTGGCGGGCCTTCTCGCCCTTTTGGAAAGCAACGGCAAGCCCGGCCGGCGTTGAGGAAGCGAAGGACCGGCGGCAAAGGCACTGCGAGCCGGGAGAGAAAAAAAGCTTGGCGTGAGGATCATTGCCCGCAATGGTGGCGATCCTCGCCAAGAGAGAGGCCCTTCAGTGGAATCGCATAGAGCAGTTCTTTTCGACGGCCAGGGCGCCCAAGAGGTCGGCATGGGGAAAGACCTGTGCGAGATCGATCCCGACCTGCGGCGTCTTTACGAGGAGGCAGAGGGAGTGCTCCAGATGCCGCTCCGTTCGCTCTGCTTTGCCGGCCCTGCGGAAGCCCTGACGGAGACCGTTACTGCTCAGCCCGCTCTTTTCGTTCATGGCTTTGCCCTTTTCTCCTTACTCCAAAAGCGTCTCCCGGCTTTCCACTGCTCGGCGGTCGGCGGGCTTTCCTTAGGCGAGCTTACGGCCCACGCGGTAGCGGGCACCTTTTCGTTTCACGACGGTCTCCGGTTGGTACGCACCCGGGCCGCGGCGATCCAGAAGGCTGCGGAAGAATCTCCTGGTTCCATGGTCGCGCTGATCGGGGCAGACCGAAGCGCGGCGGAGGAGATCGCCCGCGAGGCCCGAGTGGATGTCGCCAACTACAATGCTCCCGGCCAAATCGTCCTCTCCGGAACGCGCCAAGGGTTAAGCTTCGTCCCGGAACTGGCCGCCAAGCGGAATGTGCGCAAGGTCGTCCCACTGGAGGTTTCCGGAGCGTTTCATTCCCGACTCATGAGGAAGGCGGCAGAAAAGTTGAAAGCCTTTCTCCAAGACTTTCCGCTGGAAATTCCCCGCATCCCCGTCTATTCGAATTATCTCGGCCGACCCGTGCGGGAACGGGAGGAGATCCGCCGAAGCCTGGCCGACCAGGTGACGGGCGCCGTACGCTGGGAGGATTGCATCCGGAGCATGCTCGATTGCCACATTCATCAGTTCGTCGAGATTGGCCCTCGCCCGATTCTCATTGGCTTGTTGCGCCGGATCGACTCCCAAGCCGAGGGGATCGCCCTCACCACAGTACAGGATTTACAATCGCATGAGCACGAACTCGCTCGCTAGCAAGGTCGCCGTCGTAACCGGCGCCAGCCGCGGCATCGGCAAAGCCATTGCGCTTCGGCTTGGGCAGATGGGCGCGACCGTCGCCTGTGTCAGCCGAAAGGCGTCGGATGCGGAAGCAACTGCGGGGGAAATCGTCGGCCTCGGCGGAAAAGCGAAGGGGTATGGAACGGACGTCCGCCTCAAGCAAGAGGTGGACGAAACGAGCCGAAACATTCTCCGAGATTTTGGTCAGGTTGATTTCCTGGTGAACAACGCAGGAGTCACCCGGGACGGACTGGCCGCCCGCATGTCCGACGAAGACTGGGATCTCGTGCTCGACACCAATCTCAAAGGCGCCTTTTTGTGGATTCGCGCCTATAGCCGTCACTTTCTCGAACGCCGCACCGGAAAAATCGTAAATATATCATCGGTGTCGGGCCTCATCGGGAATCCAGGACAAGCCAACTACTCCTCATCCAAGGCAGGCTTGATCGGCTTGACGAAGTCGATCGCTCGAGAGCTTGCCTCCCGAGGCATTACCGCCAACGCCGTATGCCCCGGCTTCATCGAGACCGACATGACCAAGAAGCTGCCCGAGAAGGTACGCGCCAAACTGCTGGAAGAGATCCCGCTAAAGCGCTTCGGCCAGGCCGAGGAGGTGGCGGGACTCGTCGGTTTTCTCTGCGGACCCGAATCGGATTACATCACCGGTCAAGTTTTCATCGTCGATGGCGGGCTTCTGGCTTGACCCGGCCCTCGGAAATAGCGACGAGAAGATGGCGCGTGAATGACAATGGACAAGGAAGGAGAGACCGACTGGGAATGGGTCGTCTCATCTGGAGGATCTTGGACGGAGCCGCTGGTTGCCGGCTATTCCGGTGACTTTTTAGTTGCCAAATCACGATTCCGTTCCTAACTAGCCTCGAACTCGAAGGAAACTGGATATTATGGCAGAAAAGAAATCGATCGAAGAACGCGTAAAAGAAATGATCGTCGAACAGCTCGGAGTCAATCCGGAGCAGGTGACGCCCAAGGCCAAATTTATCGAAGATCTCGGGGCCGACTCCCTGGACACGGTGGAGCTGGTCATGGCATTTGAGGAGGAGTTTAACGTGGAAGTTCCGGACGAAGAGGCGGAAAAGCTCCAAAGAGTGGGCGACGTCGTCCGATACATTGAGGAGCACGTGGAGGAAGAAAGCTAAGACCGTGATCCTCCCTCGCCATTCTGCTTGTCTCTCCTGGGGTTCCCGGCCCTCATTTCTCGCATGACACGCCGGGTCGTGGTGACTGTGTTCGGGGCCGTAACACCGAGCGGCAACGATACCGACGCTCTTTGGGAGAGTGTGCGAAATGGCCGCAGTGGGATCGGCCCCGTGACAGCCTTTGATACGGCTGGATACGACTGCCTCATCGCGGGTGAGGTTCGTGGCGTCGACCTCAGCCAGGCTTTTCGCAATCCGAAGGAAGCTCGTCGGGCCGATCGGTATTCTCAACTGGCGATGACCGCCGCAAAAGAGGCGGTAGGCCGCTCGGGGCTGCTCATCGGAAACGAAGACCCCTCCCGGGTCGGCGTGATCGTCGGTTCGGGCATCGGGGGGCTGAAAACCCTCGAGGATCAGCATACGGTGCTGCTGCAAAAAGGCCCCAAGCGGACGTCGCCTCTCATGATCCCGATGATGATCACCAACATCGCTTCGGGAATGATTGCGATCGAATTTGGCTGTCAGGGCCCCAATTTTTGCGTGGTCACCGCCTGCGCAACCGCGTCTCACTGCATCGGGGAAGCCTGGCGCCTGATCCGGGACCACGAGGCGGAAGTCATCCTTGCCGGAGGAAGCGAGGCCGCAGTCGTTCCTCTGGGATTATCCGGCTTCGCCAACATGAAGGCCCTGAGCCTTCGCAATGACGAGCCCCAAAAGGCGTCGAGGCCGTTCGATCGGGACCGAGACGGTTTCGTCTTGAGCGAGGGAGCGGGAATCGTGGTGTTGGAGGAGCTCGAGCACGCCAAGAAGCGGAACGCCCCCATCCTGGGAG
>JAQUAR010000037.1 GCA_028687155.1 Methylacidiphilaceae bacterium
GTCCCCCCCACCGCTTCGAAGCCGGAACCCCCAACAGCGGCGGGGCGATCGGCCTCCGTGCTGCCATCGACTACCTGCAGACCGTCGGACTCGACGCGGTCGAGAAGCATACGGCTTCCCTGGCCGCCTACGCGGCTGCCGGCCTCGCGTCCATCCCCGGCATCCGACTTCTGGGACCCCGCGACCATCGAGCGGGGATCGTCAGCTTCGTGCTCGACAAGGTTCACGCACACGACCTGGTCGCCTTTCTCGATCAGGAAGGCTTGGCGCTACGCGCGGGAGATCACTGCAACCAGCCCCTCCTTCGGAAGTTCGGGCTCGCCGCCACGGCCCGCGCGAGTTTCTATCTCTATAACCTCCGGGAAGAGGTCGACCGGCTGATCGAAGCCGTCGAAAAGACCCGGCGCTATTTCGCAGGATAACCCGGAGGCCGCCCGACACCGATGGAACTCGACGAACTCTACCGGGAAGCCATCCTCGATCACGCCCGCCATCCCCGAAACTTCGGCGAACTCGAAGCGTGCAACCGGTCGGCGGCGGCCAAGAACGTGAGTTGCGGAGATGCGATCCAGCTCTTTCTCCGGCTCTCCCCCGTAGGAAAAATCGAAGCCGTCCGGTTCAGCGGGTCGGGCTGTGCCATCTCGACGGCCTCCGCCTCCCTCCTGACCCTGGCCGTTCAAGGGAAGACCGCCGAAGAAGCCGAAGCGCTCTTTGCCAAGATCCAGCGGCTGCTCACCGGCACTTCCGCTCCCCAAGACGAGTTGCCGGGAGACCTCGCCGCCCTTGCCGGGGTGCGGCGCTTCCCGCAGCGGGTCGGTTGCGCCATGCTCTCCTGGCACGCTCTCGAAGACGCGCTCCGAGCGGGCGAAAAGAATTCGGTCTGAACTTTCTCGATTCCTTGCAAGAACGGCATTGTTTTTGCTTCCAAACGTAATTTATGAGTTACGTAATGTCATTGTTTCGCAGAGCGCGATGGAACCGGTCCTTCCTTCTTGCCCGGTTCGGCTTTCTTTCATGGGTTCTGCTTGTTGGAGCGAGAGCATTCGCTTCCACCGATGGCGGCCTTTCGACCCCGACGGAACTGGATCCGCTCCCCTCTCCCAAGCAAAAAGGCAAGGCTGCCAATCTCTCCCCGGGAACCGCCTCGAAGCCCGCCTCCCATGCAGTGACCTTGCCGGAAGTCGATGTCACCGCTACCTCCGAGTGGACCTCCCCGGAGCTCACCTCGGGCGAGCCTAACGCTCCGATCCTGCCCACCGCCGCCCCCGTCATCTCCACCTACGGCGTTCCCACCGACGTGATGGATACGCCCCGCCAGATCACGCCAGTCAACCAGACCCTGCTCAAGGCGGCCGGAACGCTCTATCAGGGCTATATCGATCCCATCTCCCTCTCCTCCATTTTACCCACCGCGTATACGCAGATTAACGGAGGCATGAACGACTCCATCACGATCCGAGGACGCCAGGCCCTCCCCTATATCAATGGCATTGAACTCACTCTGCAGAATAATGCTCAGGCGATGGTCCCCTGGAGCTGGAACATGGTCGAATCGATGGACATCCAAGAAGGACCGGCGAACGCGGTCTTCGGAGCGACCCAGGCCTCCACCGGAAGCGTCAACTATATCACCAAGCAACCCTACTTCGACCAGTTCCGCGGCCGCGTCTGGGACACGACCGGCATGTATGATCAGTACCTCTGGGGCGCCGATGCGGGCGGGCCGGTCAATGACAAGGTTGCGTGGCGCTTCTCCTACATGGGGCAGGATCAAGGCAGCTACTACCAGTATATGTACAACCGGCAGGAAAATTTCTATGTAGCCGTGGGCGCTAAGCCTTACGAGAACTACAAGATCGATTTCTATGGAGACTACGGTAGCTACGACTTCTATCCGCAATTCGTCGACATGATGAACCGGCCGACCAACGCCCTGATTCGCAACGGTCTATACAACACCGGGGTCGTTCCCGGCTTCCCCGCGACCGTCGCGCAAGGAGGCCCGATCACCGGCTCGCCCACCAATCCCGCGTATTCCACCTATGCGGGTTCCGTAGTCCCGATCAATCGCCGCGCCACTCTCTGGTCCCCCTACGGCGGCGGACAGGGAACGACTGGGCTCGCCCAGCTCGTTCAGAACCTGACCGTCAGCGAAGATCTCGCGATCGTCAACAACACGATGTTCTGGTACTCCGGCGCCCAGTTCGTGGAGCCCCAGGTTTACTACTCCGAGTATGTTCCGGGGGATTACGAAATCGACAACCGCACCGAGGTCCGCTGGAGCTACAATCCACTCGCGGGAGAGTCCGAGCACCGGAGCAGCCAGCGCGAGCAGGATCTCCTGGAAACCGCCTTCGGCAGCCTCCGCCTCCATAACGTGATCGATACCGGGCTCGAATGGCACTACCAACACAACGAAGATTACCTGTCCCAAAACGTGATGAATTACAGCAACTCCTGGAGCATCGCAAACCCCGCGGCTCCCGGACTGACCAATCCCGCTCTCTTCTATCTTCCTTCCACCAAGCAGTTTCGCAGCTACATCAACAATCCGCACGCCTCCGGTGGCGGGGAATGGCACATTCCCGGCGCCCCCGCAGGTTACTACTATGAACCCCTCAATGGCGCGGGCGGGACCACGTTCGGCCACTACTGGGCCGTTGCCCCCTTCTTTCAAAACAACCTCGATATCACCGACAAGCTCAGCCTCTATTTCGGCGTCCGGGCCACAGGCTACTTCTGGGACTATTCCACACCGGCTGGACCGGCCGGGATGCCGCAGATCCCCAGCCTGACCTCCGCCAGCCTACAGCAGAGCTCCCTCAACCCGCTGTTGGAAATCAGTCCGGTCTACAAGCCCTTTCCCTGGATGACGACCTATTTCACCTACAACTGGTCCTATGTGACGAATGCCGCCGCCTTCGGAGGGGCGGCTCCGACGTTCGACGCCGCTTCCTTTCGCCTCCTCAACCAGCTGATCGAAGGCGGGCTCAAGTTCAACCTCCTCGAGGACAAGCTCTTCGTGACCGCCGCGGGCTTCAGCCAAAATCAGGCGCTCAACAACATCAGTCTTCCCGCCACCCTCGCGCAGATCAACGGCTACGAGGTCAACATCGCCTACCAGCCGAATCGCAACTGGTGGGCACGCCTCGGTTACATCTATATGCACGGAGTCGAAAACTGGAGCTCTCTTCCTCATGGCCCCTCGATGGCGCAGAACTACTCAACGGCGATCGCCTTGCAGGAGGGGCTGGCGCTGAACACGAGCTCGGTCTTCCCCTCGGGGATCTACAACATGATCGGGTTCCCCGACCAGTACGCCAGCGGCACGATCACCTATACTTCGGATGCCGGAATCGGCGTGACCTTGCAAGGGATCGCCATGAGCCGGCAATATCTGGACTACTTCTACGACACCTACATCCCGTCGCAATTTTTGATGAACCTGCAGGTTTTCTACACGCAGCCGAAGTGGGAGCTCCGGCTGTACATCTACAACCTCGGCAACCAGAATTACTGGTTGCCTTTCGGAGTCGGCTCGAGCGGAACGCGGACCTTCGACGAAGAAAACATCGTTGCGGGATGGCCTTTCTGGATCGAGGGAACCGCAATCTGGAAATTCTAGCCGGCATGGTTCGTGAAGTCGCGGCAGGCGGGAAACGCAAGCGAAAGAGATGAGCATCTTGGCGCGGCCGCTGTTCGGTGCCTGATCGACCACGAACCGCCTGGCCCCGATAACGCCATGGGCGCTTGGCCACGTGGCAATGGCCTGCCGCTTCCGGACGCGACGGCCTAGGGCGCCCGCCTGGATCGCCCTTGAAATGGCCACACATTGGCCGTACAAGTTCGTGAGGAGAAGCGCCATGGCAAAGTCGCAAACCCCCTCGCGGCCGCACGCGCGCGCAGCGTCTCGAAGCTCGAGTGACGGTGGAGCAGAAGAAGTTCATTGAGCGGGCGGCTGCCTTGCAGGGCCGGAGCATCACGGATTTCGTGCTGACCAGCGTTCAGGACGCGGCACGGCGGGCCATCGAGGAGCATCAACAGCTTGAACTATCCGTTCGCGATACCGAAGCGTTTGTCGATGCGCTCCTGAATCCCAAACCGGTCGACGATCGTCTGCGCGAAACGGTCCGCCGCTATCGCGAGGCCACCGGCGTCTAATCGTGGCTCACCCGCTGGAGGGCGCGCGCGTCGAAGCTCTCGGAGCCCATCACGACCGCGCTTCATTCTCCAGCGGAGCGGAACCGCTCGATCGCTATTTGCGAACGCAAGCTGGCCAAGACGCGCGAAAGAACATGACGGCGCCGTTCGTCCTCTTCCTTTCCAACGGGTCGATCGGTGGATATTACACGCTTTCTTCGACGGCACTCCGGCTCGCGGAGCTTTCGGAAACGGTGGTGCGCAAGCTTCCTCGCTATCCCCTCGTCCCTGCTACGCCGCTGGGACGCCTTGCCATCCATCGACGACTACAAGGACAAGGCTGCGGCCGATATCTGTTCGCGGACGCATTGCATCGCGCGGTTCGTAGCGAGATCGCCTCGTTTGCCGTGATCGTGGAGGCCAAAGAGGAAGCAGCCCGTCGGTTCTATTTACGCGAGAGCTTCCTGCCGCTGCCCGATCAACCGATGAAGCTCTTCCGGCCGATGAAACATCTTGCGAAGCTCTTCGCAGGCTGAGCGCTCTTCCGCGCGACGAGATCGCAAGTTGTCGCACCGGAACGCCGCGTCCTTTTCGTTCCGAAATCTGGTTTTCTAACGTCGAGCGATCAACGGATCCCCCGCGGAGCTTTTTCTGCATCCCGGCAGGACTGCGCTCATCGCTTCGCCGCCGGAGCTTTTTACTGACCAATGCGGTGCACATCTCATTTTCCATCACGTTCATGAGCACCGGGTGCGCCCGTCGGTAGCCGGTCTCATCCGCTCGCTGCTACGCTCCCGGCAAACCTGAGCAAACATCATGACAAGCATAGGAAGAGGTGCCGGCGATTTCCGGAGTTTCGTTCACCGACGGGGTGCTCTCATCCGCCACATCCTTCTGCTTTTGTTGCTCCCGGCTCTCTCCTCCTTGCCGGGGAAGCAAGCCTACGCGGTTTCCGCCCCGGGATTCGCGCCGGAGGTCGCCGCGGGCGAGGAACCGTCTGCCCAGACGGGGCACGCGCAATCCTTGCGAAAGCCCGTCCTTTCCCAAAACCTCCCGAGCTCGACCGCCGAGGAGACGGTCGTCTTGGGCAAGGCCCCGAGCGTGCTCGCTCCATGGGATAACTCGAGGTGGAGCCTCGATTCCCCGGAAATCTGGAGTGACAAGATCGCTTCGAGCGATACCCCCGCCATGCTCATGGGAACCGGCCATATGCACCGGAAGTACCAGCCGATGGTCGGCTTCTGGTGGATGAACATGAACATGGGGCCGAACTACTACCAGGGCGCGAGCGCCATGAACCTCAACGGCCTGGACGCGGTCCGATACGCGGGGAAGCCGGTGGCGATGGGCGACCTCAACATGTTCATGGAGCAGTACATGCCGATGCTCATGATGGGGATCACCGACAACCTGACCCTCATGGCGATGTTCCCGATCTGGGACAAGCAGATGACCATGGTCGGGCTGCCCATGGGAGGATACATGCATCACGGAATGGGGATGGGCCACATGAAAGGAAAGAACGGACTGCCCCTCCAGATGATGCCCCCGGGGTCGGAGATGTCGATGCAGGCGATCGGTCTCGGGGACATCAACTTCCAGGCGATCTGGAAGGTCTTGGACTTTCACCGGAACCGGCTCCAGATGAACTACGGATTCTCGGATCCGACGGGGTCGATCGACGAGACGATGCCCGACATGGACGGACACCATGTCTATCCCTACGACATGCAGCTCGGCCTGGGGGTGCCCGCCTTCATCACGGCGGCCACCTACCTGGGCCAGAGCGAGGACCGCCACTGGGGCTGGGGGGTCCAGGGCTACGCCACAGTCCCCGTCGGAAGAAATTCCCAAGGATATGCCTGGGGCAACTCATTCCTGGGCAACGGGTGGATCTCCTACAACTTTACCGAGGCGATCTCCCTCAATTTCAGCGGCTTGGGCTCCTACCAAGGAGGGATCCATGGAGCGAACCCGGTCAACCAGCTTTCCCTCCGAAGCGCTCCCTTCGTCGCCATGCCCGACATCGTGGCCTCCTGGACGGGAGGAGAGTGGGCCGGAGTCGGCTTGGGGGTCAACATACGGATGCCCGGCTTCGCCAGCGACGGCTTTCAGAAGATGGCGAAATCGCCCGCGAGTGCTCTCGATGGGAACTTCCTCACCGCCCAGATCGTGGTCCCCTGCTATCAATCCTGGAACGGGGTCCAGTACGGCATGGGCTGGATGTCCACCGTCTCCTGGCAGTGGTGGTACTGATTTAGCCTGTTCAGCGGATCGCCTCTTTGGGCTCTGCCCCTTTCTCGGCCCTTCCGCCCAGATGCTTGGCCAGGAATTTCTCGGTCGCCCGGAAGAATTGGAGGCGATCCTCCGGGCGGACGAAGCCGTGACCCTCGTCCGGAAAGAGGAGATACTCGACGGGAAGCCCTTGCTTGCGCATCGCCTCGACGATCTGATCGCTCTCCGCCTGCTTGACCCGGACATCGTTAGCTCCCTGGGCGATCAGAAGAGGCGCCCGAATACGGCCTGCGGCAAAGAGCGGGGAGCGCTCATGCAGGAACGCTTCGTCCTTTTCCGGGCTTCCGAGGCGCTTCTCGAAGAGGGCCCGCATCGGCTCCCAATAAGGGGGAATCGAGTGGCTCAAGGTGAGCAGATTAGACGGACCCATTGCTTCGACGCCGCAGGTGAACTCCCCGGGAACGAAGGCCAGGGCCGCCAGCGTCGCATAGCCGCCGTAGCTCATCCCCATGACGGCGAACCGGTCGGGATCGGCGTAACCGTGCGCGACCGCCCACTGCTTGGCATCGATCAGGTCCGTTTGCATCTTTCCGCCCCACTCCCGGTCCCCCGCGTTGACGAACTCCTTCCCATAGCCCGTGGAGCCGCGGAAATTGACCTGCAAGACGCCGTAGCCCCGGTTGGCCAGAAGCTGGACCAGCGGGCTGAAGCCCCAACTGTCGCGCGCCCACGGCCCTCCGTGGACCAGGAGGACAAAGGGCACCTTGCCGGTCGCCCCGAGCGGCAGAGTCAGATAGCCGTGGAGGAGCAGGCCGTCCCGCGCCGGAAAGGCGACCGGCTCCATGGGAGCGAGCCGGTAGGAGGCGAGCTCGGGACGGGAGGCGAAGAGGAACGCGAGTTTTTTCTCCCGCGGCCGAAAGAGATAGAAGCTCGCCGGATCGATGTCGGAGGAGAAAGCCACCGCCCAAGTCGTATCGGAGAAATCGCGGCTAGCAATCGTCACCTCTCCGGGATGCTGACTTTGCAGATAATCGAAGGCCTCACGGACTTGAGGATCGAAGAAGCGCCACTCGAGCTTCTCCCGCTCGAAGGCGACTGCCTCGAGGCGATAAGTTTTCGGATGCGTCAGGATGGCCGAAACATCGTAATGAGGATCTTCCGCCAGAATCGTCTGCTTCCCGCTCTCCAGATCGATTTCCAAAAGTCTCTCGGCGTTCGCGCCGACGGAGGAAAGGATCCAGAGGGAACGGTCATCCGGAGAAAATCCCACCGGCCCCCCCGATTCGTCGGGTCCCCAAGAGGCCACTGCCTTCCACGGGGCATCGACCGCGCTCCGAACGCTCACCTCCTGCCGGGCCCCCGGCAGCATGGCCAGCCGGGCGCGAATGGCATACTGATGATCCTCTTCCCATTCGAGCACATTGCCGGGATTTTCTGCCCGCAGGCTGAGCCGGTTGTCGGCAAGAGAGAGGTCGTAGACATCGAAGAGCTTGGCATCTCGCTGGTTCATGTCGAGGAGCAGCGATCGGGAGTGAGCCGGATCGTCCGCTTGAAGATGGACCTTCACATCCTTGAACGGAGTCAGGTCGGTTCTCTTGCCTTGATCGAGATCGACCCGAAAGAGATGGTTGTTCTCATTTCCTCCCTGGTCTTGGAGATAAAAGACCGAGCGGCTATCGGGCGACCAGAAAAAGGAGCGGATTCCCCGTCCCTTTTCGGCCGTGATCGGATGATCGTCCGTCTTCCCCAGGGAGCGGAGCCAGACGTTCAGGACCCCTTGGTGGGGCGCCAGATAGGCAAGCCGGCTCCCATCGGGGGAAATTCGCGGAGAGGCCCGCTTCGGCTCCTCGAAAAGGACCCGGATGGGGATGAGCGGGGCCGCCTTTGCGTCCGGCGACGCGGCCCGAAGGGGCATCGCGGCCTGCAATAGCCCGGCAAGAAAGAGGAGGACGAGGAGAGACCAGTAGGGGGAAAGGGGACTGCGCATGACGGTGAGTCCAAGGACCCTAGGGGAAAAGCATGGCGCTGGCAACCCCGCTTTCGCGGGGTGTCGTAAGCAAGTGAAGTGACCGCCGGCCGCTCTAGCGGCCTCCGAGCTTGCCGTCGAGCGCCCAGTCAACCATCGCGACGTTCACGACGGGCTCGCCCAAGAGCCCGAGCCAGGGCTTGCTGGTGTAGCGGGCGAGGATCTCCCGAAGCTCCTCCTGCCGCATCTTCCTCTCCCGCGCTACGCGGGGGAGCTGGAGAAGCGCGTTGGCGAGGCTGATGTGCGGGTCGAGGCCGCTGGCGGAGGCGGTAACCGCATCCGCGGGAATTTTCTGGTCCGGGGAGAGCAGATTTTCGTTCCGGTAGTCGGCGATGCTTTGGGCGACTGCCTCCACCAGCTTCTTCGAAGTCGGCCCCAGGTTCCGGCCGCCGGAAGCCGTGGCATCGTAGCCCGCTTCCCCCGCCGCCGAAGGGCGGGGATGGAAGTATTGGGGTCCCCGGAAGTTTTGCCCCAGAAGAGCCGAGCCCAGAACGGTCCCGTCCGGCGCCCGCACGAGGCTCCCGTTTGCCTGGAAGGGAAAGAGGAGCCGGCCGGTCCAGTAGACCGCCAGGGGATAGAGTCCACCCAGAACCAAGGCAAGCAGAGCCGTCAGCAGAAGAGCCACCCGAAGACGCGACCAGAACTCTTTCATGGGAAAGCTCACCTCCACGGGAAAAGACTCAAGAGCAGATCGATGGCCTTGATCCCCACAAAGGGAGCCACCAGGCCGCCCAGTCCGTAAATCAGGGCGTTTCGCACCAGGAGCGCCTGCGCCGTCAGGCCGCGCAGTCGGATGCCCCGCAGCGCGAGCGGGATCAACGCCACGAGGATGAGCGCATTGAAGATCACGGCGCTGATGATCGCGCTCTCCG
>JAQUAR010000038.1:0-5289 GCA_028687155.1 Methylacidiphilaceae bacterium
TGAACCGCGAAATCCGCATCGGCCAGCACTCGACCAGGAAATCGTCTTCCCGTTGAGATCCGTAATCGTGACCACGGTATTGTTGAAGGTAGCCAAAATGTGGGCGATGCCGCTGTGAACACCCTTCCCGCCCTTGAACTTGTGCTTCTTCTCCTTCTCTTTCTCCACGGGCTCCGCCTTCTCTACAGGCTCGGCCGGCGCGGCCTTGGCTTCCGTCCCTTTCGGCAACGCTTCGCCTTCCTGCCCCGCCGTTGGGTGAGCTTCTTCCGATTCAGGCTTCGTCTGCGCTTCTTCCGCCATACAATGTCCCGTTAACGGTCTGCTTACGCAAAGCCGCGAGCTACACCTTGCCCTTCTTGGCTTCCTTTCTCCGAACGACCCCAACCGTCCGCCGAGGTCCTTTGCGTGTCCGCGCATTCGTCGAAGTCCGCTGCCCGCGGACTGGCAGGCCGCGGAGGTGACGAATCCCTCGATGACACTTGATCGCTTGCAAGCGCTTGAGGTTTTGCTGAATCTCCCGCCGGAGATCGCCTTCGATCACAAAATTGTTTTCCTGAATCACCTGGATCATTCGATTGATCTGCTGGTCCGTCAGATCCTTCGCTCGCAGGCTCAGATCGACCTCGGCAAGCTCGCAAATCAACTTCGCCCGGGACGGGCCGATGCCGTATAGATAAGGAAGTGCCGCGACGGTCCGCTTCCCCCCAGGGATTTCTACTCCAAGTATTCGAGGCATGGTCTTTTCCCGTTCTCCATTACCGTTCTAATCTATCCCTGCCGCTGCTTGAGCCGAGGATTTTTCTTGTTGATGATGTATATTCGTCCTTTGCGACGAACGACCTGACAGTTGGCGGTACGCCGGCGAACGGAAGCACGAACCCTCATGAAACTCCTCTTGTTAGGACTTACTCGCTTCTCAGCCTTCAAGCGAGGAAGCGTTAATTTTTAGCGGAACGGCGTTTCGCTGACAAGTATTTTGTCATTTGCCTTCCCCTTCATTCGCCCGGGCCTTCTTCCCGACCTGCCGTTGCCCCATCGTTTTCCGCCGAGCGGCCGACCATCCCCTGATCGGTGAGGACCTCAGGCTCGCCCTTCGTGATGAGGACGGTGTGCTCGAAGTGAGCAGAACGTTGTCCGTCCTCCGTCACGACTGTCCAGCCATCCGAGAGAAGCCGCACTCCAGCCCCGCCGACATTGACCATGGGCTCGATGGCAAGCGTCATACCCGCCTTGAGTCTCGGCCCGGTTCCTGCCCTTCCATAGTTTGGAACTTGGGGCTCTTCATGCAGCTTGCGACCCACGCCATGACCGACAAACTCCCGAACGACTTCCAGGCTCTGCGCCCGGACATATCCTTCGATCGCGGCGGCGATATCACCGATTCGATTGCCCTCTCTGGCCTGGGCGATTCCTTCCCACATCGCCTGCCGTGTCACTGCGATCAACTTCAGATCGCCAGCCTCCCCCATCCCGATGGCAACGGTCGCCGCCGTGTCGCCCACCCATCCGTTCTTCACTAGGCCCACGTCGAGCTTAACCAGGTCTCCTTATTGAAGCATCCGGTCCCCGCCGATCCCATGGACCACTTCTTCGTTCACCGAAATACAGATGTTTCCAGGAAACCCTCGATACCCGAGAAAGGCGCTTTTCCCTCCCCGGGCGGCAATCAGTTCGGCCGCATAACGGTCGACCTCGGCCGTGCGCATCCCCGGAGCCACGATCGACCGCAATGCTTCCACCACTTCCGCCACAAGGCGACCGCTAAGGCGCATTCCCTCGATCTCCTTCCCTCGCTTGATCGGGATCATGGTGCTGCTGGATAAGACAGAACGCGTTCCGAGGCCGGCCTTTGGGTCGGTCGCCTGCAGCCGCTGCTCTTGCTGCGGCCCAAATGCTACCCTTGTTTTCCTACCCTTGTTTTCCTACCCTTGTTTTGCCGCTCCCTCTCCGGAAGGCTGCGAGGCAAAAACGATCTTGGCGACTCGCTGTTTCCGGCGGGCGGCGGCATTCCGGGTAAGCCGACCCCGCTTGACGAGCCGGTCCAGGACAGACTGGTACTGGGAAAAAAACCCGGCGGCTTCTTCCTTTGTACCGGAAGCGACCTTCTCGCGCATCTGGCGCGATACCTGCTGCAATTCCTTCTTGGCTCTTAGGTTGTATCCTTTTTTGCGGAGGCTCTTCCGCGCTTGCTTTGCGGCTGAACGAGTGTTAGGCATGGGGGTTTTCTAATAAGAACGTTCTCCCGGCGGTGTCAAGCCTAGCGAAGACCTTTAAGTTTCTTTTCGCGCTATCCGCCTTGCCGCTGCTCGCCGCGGAGCTTCTTCTCCTCAAGGAACTGGTGGAAAGCTATCTGCGCGAGTGCACCTGGCTCACCGTTCCGGCAGTAAGCTTCGGCGGGGGGCTGCTGCTCTGGTCCCTGGTCTGTTTTGCCTGGAAGGTCCCACAGCGCCCCTACATCTTCGCCCATGAATTGACCCACGCGCTCACGGTCTATCTCCATGGAGGGAAAGTCTCCCGTTTCCGGGTCGGCAGCCGTAGCGGCAGTGTCCGCTGCGACCGGTCCAACCTCTGGATCGTCCTCTCCCCCTATTTCGTCCCGTTCTACATGCTGCTCTGGCTTGGTCTGTGGACCATCGTTGACTTTTACTGGCCGATTCGTTCCTATCAATGGCTCCTCTACGCGGGAACAGGGTTCACATGGGGATTCCATCTTTTCTTTACCGTGGAAGCCGTCCATCGCGAGCAGCCCGATCTCCACGTGGAAGGTTGGTTCTTCTCCCTCGTCGTGATCGCAGGTCTCAATCTACTCATCCTGGCGGCGCTGCTCGGTTTTCTTTCACCCTTTTGGCCCGTCTCCCGCTTCCTTTCGCGCTTTGGGGACGATCTCTTCTTTTGCTACCGACTTTGTGGAGCGGGTTTCGCGGCCGTTGCCTCCTGGATCGGCTCTGTTGGTCCGGAGTTGCGCCGCTTGCGAGCCGACCGCCCCTGATTCCCTATTAGGTTATTGCCAGGAGTCTGTCCGAGCCCTTCCCCATGCAATTCCCCGCAGACTTTTTACGAGAGACGCTCATCCGCGCCCTCGCCGACCGCTTTGAGCAGCCGCTGCCCGAGCCGCTCCTGGAGCCTTGTGCCGATCCCCGCTTCGGCGATCTCCAAAGCAGCGCCGCCCTGGTGCTGGGCAGGCGTTACTCCCTGGATTCGCGCGCACTCGCCGCCGAAGTGGCCGCTGCGGTGGGAGAGACCGACTGGTCGCTTCCTCCCGAGGTCGCCGGCCCCGGGTTCCTGAATTTTCGTCTGAAGTCCGATCGGTGCGTGGAAGCCTTCCTCTCCCTCGCCAGCGATCCCCGGCTCGGAATCGAGAGGACGAAGGAGCCGCAGACGGTCGTGGTGGACTACTCCAGTCCCAACATCGCCAAGGAGATGCACGTCGGCCACCTGCGGAGCACGATCCTGGGGGAGTCTCTCGCGCGAGTCTACCGCTTTTTCGGCCACCGGGTGATCACCGTCAACCACGTGGGCGACTGGGGCACCCAGTTTGGCATGGTGCTTCTCGGCGTCCAGCGAAGGAGAGAGGAAGCCCGCCTGGAAGATCGTCCCCTCGAATATCACGAGGAGCTCTATCAGCGGATTCAAACCTCAGCGAAGGAAGATCCGGGAATTCGCCAGGAAGCAAAGGCGGAACTCTGGAAGCTGCAGAACGGCGACGCGGAAAACCTCGCCCTATGGCATCGCTTCGTCGAAGCGTCGAAAGTGGAACTCACTCGAATCTATGAGGAGCTCGGGGTCCGTTTCGAGTTTACGTTAGGGGAAAGCGCCTATCGCGAGGAGCTTCCCTCGGTCGTGCGCGATCTCTGCTCCGCCGGCATCGCCCAGTCGAGCCAGGGGGCCGTCTGCGTCTTCTTTCCCGAGGAGCCGGAACTCAGGGACAAGCCCTTCCTGATCCAGAAAAGCGATGGCGCTTATCTCTATGCGACCACCGATCTGGCCGCCCTGCGCTTCCGAGTCGCAAAGTGGAAGGCCGATCGGATCCTCTACGTCACCGACGGCCGGCAGCAGCTCCATTTCCATCAACTCGCCGCCACCGCGAAGCGCTGGGGACTGACCGTTCGGATCGAGCATGTCTGGTTCGGCTCGATCCTGGGAGAGGATAAAAAACCCCTCAAGACTCGGGAGGGAAGGCCGATCAAGCTGCGCGAACTCCTCGCCGAGGCAGAGCGGCGAGCCTATGCCATCATCGCAGCAAAGAGGCCGGATCTGCCCGAGGAGCGCAAGATTCGGATTGCGAGCGCGATCGGCATCGGAGCGCTCAAGTACGCCGACCTCTCGCAGAACCGCAATCTCGACTACGTCTTTCGATGGGAAAAACTTCTCTCCTTCGAAGGCAACACCGCCCCCTACCTTCTCAATGCCTACGTCCGCATCCGGGCGATCCTCCGCAAAGCCGAGGCATCCGGCCTCTCCCCAGCCGCCGGTCCTCTCGCCGCTCCTGCCGAGGTGCAGCTGACCAAGCTCCTCCTCGATTTCTCCTCTATCCTTGCACGGGTCCAGAGCGAAAACCGCCCCCACTTTCTCTGCACCTATCTCTACGAGGTGGCCCGCTCCTTCCATCGCTTCTACGAATCCTGCCCCGTCCTGACCGCACCTCCGGCCATGCAAGCCGCCCGGCTCCTGCTCTGTCAGGGCACCGCCGCCACCTTGGGAACCGGTCTCGACCTCCTCGGCATCGAGCGGCTGGAAGAGATGTAGCGACTGCCCCAAGGAAAACCATTGCCGAGCCTCTAGAGTAGCGTCATTCTTTCTTCCGGCCATGAAACGACCAGCCGCCAAGCGAGAGGAAATTGGTTTCTCTCGCGAGCCATGCGGACTCTCGGTCGCTAACTGTCTCGGCTCCGAGCGGATCCAAAGCTTTTGCAGCATCGCGGGCTGGATGCATCAGATGCTCGACCGGATGCTGGAGGGGATGCTCGTTCTCAACCTCGACCTATCGATCGCAATTGCCAACCGCGCGGCGGCGCAAATCTTTGGGTATCGTCCGGACGAACTCGTCGGCCAGCCCCTGACCTCCCTCTTGCAGACGCCCGAGCAAATTTCCATTCCCTCTCTCCATTTTCCCCCTCGCCCGGCAAAAAGCCTCACTTTCGTCACCGGCCGCCACGAGTCGCTTGGACGAAGGAAGAATGGGGAGATCTTCCCCATCGAGCTTTCCGTGAGCCAGTCGATTGTCGAAGGGGAGTCCACGCTGACCATCCTGATCCGGGATCTGACCGAAAAGAGAACCTTGGAACAGTC
>JAQUAR010000038.1:5299-9248 GCA_028687155.1 Methylacidiphilaceae bacterium
GCGGATCGGGCAAGACATCCACGATAGTCTTTGCCAGATGCTGATCGGAATCCACTACCAGGCGGAGCTTCTCCAGACGAAGCTTTCCGCGCGTTCCCTCCCGGAGTCTGCTCTCGCCTCCCGGATCGGCGAACTCGTCCGGGAAGCCAGTGACTGCGCTCGCGCCCTGGCGCAGGGGCTGATGCCGCTGGCGATCTCTCCCGCCCAACTGCCGCAGGCATTGGGAGAACTGGCGCGCAAAACGCGGGAGCGTTCGCAGACCGCGTGCCGCTTTGCACTGGTCGGCCAGCCAGCCATTCGCGATGCGGCAACCGCCCTGCAGCTCTATCTGATCGCCCAGGAATCGATCCACAATGCCATTCGTCACGGGAAACCGGACCAGATCGAAATTCTTTTGGGTGAGGGAGCCGGTTCCGTTTATCTTCGCATAGCGGATGATGGAATCGGGATGGACCCGAAAGCCGCCTCGGGCGCCGGCCTTGGGCTACGATCCATGCGATATCGGGCGAGGATGATCGGAGGGGTGATCTGCTTCGAATCCAAACCTGGGGAAGGAATGATCGTCCTCTGTACGCTCCCTTCCGGCGCCAGGGAGAACGATAAAAAGAAGAGGGAGAGAAGGAAATGAAGGAAACGAGAGGCAAGACGCCTCAGCCGAAGAAGGTGCTGATCGTGGATGACCATGCGCTGGTCAGCGAGGGGATCGCCCAACTGATCGGGGCAAGGAGTGGACTGACGGTCTGCGGAACGGCCGCGAACGCTCACGAAGGGTTCGACCTCGTGACGAAGACACAGCCCGATCTGGTCATCGTCGATCTCTCCCTTCCCGGGAAAAGCGGACTTGAGCTCATCAAGGACATCCATGCGTCCTATCCCGAGGTAGCCATCCTGACTCTCTCCATGCACGAGGAGTCGATGTATGCGGAACGGGCGCTCCGAGCGGGAGCGCGCGGTTATCTCATGAAGAGCGAAGGAGGCCAGAGGCTCCTGGAAGGGATTCAGCGGGTGTTGGACGGAGGCATGTTCGTGAGTGAGACGATCGCAACGCGCGTCCTCGAGCGATTTTCCGGACGCCGGGCCAAACCGACCTTGAGCCCGGTGGAATCGCTCAGCGACCGGGAATTCGAAGTCTTCCAGCTGATCGGTCGCGGCCTGGGGACCCGACACATCGCCGATCAGCTTCATTTGAGCATCAAGACGGTGGAAGCCTACCGGGGCAGCCTCAAGGAAAAGCTCAAGCTCGCCTCAGGACCGGAACTCGTCCACTACGCGATTTCGTGGCAACAGTCCCAGGCGGTCGCCAGCGCTTGATCCGTCCGCAAACCATCTCCCAGAGTCGGTTCGCCGGATTGCGCAATGGACCAGCCTAACTGGGTGGCCGAAAGCGTGCTGGAGACCGCTCGATCCCTTGCGGAGGCCTGTTGGATCGCGGCACTCCTCGGGCGCTTCTCGTTCTGGATTCCGATCCACCGGATCTTCGGCGACCGGTTGCCTCCGAACGCCGCCCTCTCGGCGCAGAGGGCGATTCTCCTCGTTCTGGCCGTCGGGGCCATTCGCGTCTTGGCCTCCTTGCTCACCATCTGGCAAAGAAGCGTCGCTCCGGCGACCTTCGGCGCGTTCCTGGGCGGCCTCTTCGGACTGGGTTTTCTTTGCTCCTTGCCTCTTCGGAAACCGACCATTTCCTGGCCGGTGGTTCCCTGGGTCCTCTGGGCCCTGCTGGCGGTTGTGCTCCTACTCGATCCTGCCGGAAAGCCGGCCACCCCCCTCGGACCCGAAGCTCCCCTGCTCTGGACGGCGCTCGTGCGGCTCTTTCTGCTTTCCCTCTCCTTATGGCTGGCCATCCTGCTCGCCGAGCTGCTGATCCTGACACCGATCCTGGCGCAAGCGGGCCGACGCGATCCCTTGGTTCTTCTGCTCGGAACAGGCTCTCTGCTCAACAGCTTTGCCGTCACCCTCTTTGGACTAAGCGGGCTCACTTTAACCTGGTTGCTGCTCTTCCACCCCCTGCCTTTCGCTCCCGTTGCTTCCGGCTCACTCCTCGACCTGATCGGGCTGTCCTCTCTCTTCGCCCTTCTCCTCCGATCCTTCCATCAGATCTTGGCCGAGCCGGCGGCGACCGCCGTTCTCATGCGTCCACGGGCCCGCCGCTCGCCCGACGCCCCGGCCGCCTGTCGCCTCCCATTGACCACGCATGCCGTCGAGATGTTCGCGGTCGCCGGGACCCTCGTTGCGGGAAACTTCCTGGCTGCCCGACCGCTCTCCACTGCTCCTTCGGCAGTGGAATTCCGGTGGATCGATCTTCTCCTGCTGCCTCTGCTCGCGCTCGTGGCCGCCGGAGGCCACCGGCTCTTTCATTTCAGCCGGCAGCTCGTTCAATCGTGCATCGATCTGCCTCGAGCGGAAGACCCCGACCGGGTTCCTCCGGTCCTAGTACAGCTCGGGCTGCGCCAATGGCTCTGGGCAGGGGGAGTCTTTTCTCTGGGTGCCATCGCCATCCTCCTTGTGACGACCCACCTCCATTGACGACCGATGCCTTTCCTGCTTGCCGCGTCCGCCGGGATCTGCTTTGCTCCTTCCGTAGACGTTCGCGCAAGCATCGTCAATCTGACCCCATTGTGTAGTGGTTAGCACCCCACCCTTTCAAGGTGGTAGCACGGGTTCGAATCCCGTTGGGGTCGCTTCCCGGACCCTCTTTAACGCGCCAATTGCCAGCCTACATTTGCCAGCCTGCATTCCTCACAAGCTGCAGCAGGCCGCTTGTGAGACAGGCTAGTCTCCGTCCGTCTTTTTTTCCAAGTGGCCGCCAAACTCGTAGCGCATCGCCGAAAGGAGCTTGTCGGCGAACTCATCCTTTCGACGGGAACTGAAGCGGGCGTAGAGGGCGGAACTGATGACCGGAGCCGGCACCCCTAGGTCGACGGCTGCTTGCACCGTCCAGCGCCCTTCTCCGGAATCGGAAACCCGACCGGCGAACTTCTCCAGCTTTGGATCCTCCAGCATCGCCTGCGCGATCAAATCGAGCAGCCACGAGCGGACTACGCTCCCCCGGCGCCAGACCTCGGCGACATCGGCCAGATCGAGGTCATACTGGTAATTGGCCGGTTCGCGAAGCGGAGTCGTTTCCGAATCGATCTCTTGCCCTAGCTTTCCGGCATTGGCGTGATGGAGGATGTTCAAGCCTTCGACGTAGGCAGCCATCATGCCGTATTCGATCCCGTTGTGGACCATCTTCACCAGATGTCCTGCCCCGTTACGTCCGCAGTAGAGATATCCCTTTTCCGCCGTCCCCGGCTTTTTCTCTCTTCCGGCAATCCGTTCCGCAGCCTCCACCCCCGGAGCCAGCGCCTCGAAAAGGGGATCAAGTCGTTCGACGACCTCCTTCTCCCCGCCGATCATCAGACAGTAACCGCATTCCAAGCCCCAGACTCCTCCGCTCGTTCCGACATCCACGTAGTGGATCGCTCGGGCCTTCAACTCCTCGGCCCGACGAATATCATCGTGGTAGTAGGAATTTCCCCCGTCGATGAGAATGTCCCCTGGTTCCAAATGGGCGGTCAGCTCTCCAAGCATGGCGTCGACCGCTCCCGCAGGAACCATCAGCCAGATCGCTCGCGGCTTTTGCAGCTTTGCCGTGAGATCGGCAAGGGAGGAGGCTCCGACCGCACCCTCCCGGCTCAGGGTTTCCACGAACTCCCGGTGGAGGTCGTAGACCACGCATCGGTGCCCCTTCCGCTGCCAGCGACGCACCATGTTCGCCCCCATTCGCCCCAATCCAATGACTCCGATTTCCATGATGGTTTCCTCCTTGCGCTTTTCTCTGAAGGACCGCTGACCTTTTGTTTTTTTTTCGGGATTCCGTTGTCGCCATTTCCGCGCAGGCGGAAACGAAGAGGCCCAGAGCAAGCGGGAAAAAAGGACTCCTTCCGCCCTTCCCGCTCCGTGCGAACGA
>JAQUAR010000039.1 GCA_028687155.1 Methylacidiphilaceae bacterium
GCAGACGGTCGACCCGGTCTTCGGCATCATCAAATCGGTGATGGGCTTCCGAGCGTTTCGGCTCCGCGGGCAAGCCAAAGTCCAGGGCGAATGGTCGTTGGTCTGCTTGGCGTACAACTTCAAGCGACTTTGGAAGCTTGGGGGAGCCCGCAAGCCCGGTTCCCTGCCGATTGGATCCCTATGGTCGCTCTCCGCCAGAAGAACGGCCGTCGCATTATCCTGGTTTTTACGGTTCCCGAGACAATCGCTCCCCATGCCGCATCGGACTGCCTGCGCATCGTGGCAAACTCCCGTACTAAGGCCGACAGGCTGCTAGCCGACGTTCGAGCCATTCCTACGGAAGCCGGTCAGGTCCCTGCGGTGCTGGTGGACACGGGTTATGTCAATGGCGAACAGGTCGAGGCTCTGCAGGCGGAGGAAATCGAAGTCTACTGTGCGATGAAGGCCGAAGCTCTCGAATGTCGCCGGCGATACGAGTTCCGACCCGCCCATCGTCGTGGGGAGAAGCCCGTTGAATATACCGCCCCGTGGAGACGCAAGATGATCGAAAAGCTCGCCAGCCCGGAAGGCCGCCGTCTCTATGCTCGACGAAAGCAGACCGTCGAACCAGTCTTCGGCAGCACCAAATCGGTGATGGGCTTCCGAGCGTTTCGACTCCGCGCGCAAGCTAAAGTCCAGAGCGAATGGTCGTTGGTCTGCTTGGCGTACAACTTCAAGCGACTTTGGAAGCTTGGGGGAGCCCGCAAGCCCGGTTCCCTGACGATTGGTTCCCTATGGTCGCTCTCCGCCAGAAAAACGGCCGTCGCATTATCCTGGTTTTTACGGTTCCCGAGACAATCACTCCTCATGCCGCATCGGACTGCCTGCGCATCGTGGCAAACTCCCGTACTAAGGCCGACAGGCTGCTAACCCCCGCTGACGAAAGCAACCTGCCTAAAGCATTGCAAGCAATGCAAACGAAAGAAATCTCCTCGAACGAAAAGCGGCTAACGAAAAAAAAGGAAAAGAAAACGGAACGCTTCGATTCCGCAATCTTGAAAGGCTAAGGTCAGAAGATGGCTCGAATACGTTTTGCCATTTCTTGTCTTGAAAAGCAACTAGGGGGGCAGGCTCGAAGCTGCCCCTTTTGCGGGAGCCGGGAAACGGTGTTTCTGGAACGCAAGCATCTTCTCTTGGAATTACGGCGCTGCCCGAAGTGCGATCTCCAGTTTCGTTGGCCGAAAGATACGCTTTCCGACAACGATGGCTTCTATCAAAACATGTATGAGGAGGGAGCAGTAACCGCGCTTCCAGCTTCAGAAACGATCGCTCTCCTGCGCAAAACGAACTTTGGCGGCTCCCCGATGGATTTTTCCGACCGGATTACTATTCTTGAAAGCCTGCTGCCAAGCGGGAAGGTTCTCGATTACGGCTCGTCGTGGGGATACGCCGTCTACCAATTGATCCGCGCTGGGTACGATGCCATCGGGTGGGAGCTCTCTCGACCTCGGGCCGAGTTTGGAAGAAAGATGTTGGAGGTTCCCGTTGAAGCGGATTGGTCCGCGATTGAGCGGCGGGCTCCTTTCGACGGCATCCTTTCATCCCATGTGTTGGAGCATCTTCCTAGTCCAAGGCTTGCATTTGATGCGTTTTTTCGGCTTCTCGGTCCAGGAGGATGGGTATTGATCCTGGTTCCGAATGGAGGGGGGAAGAATGCCAGGGAGTTGGGGGTCCGCTGGGGACCAACGATCGGCGAAAAACATTGCTCGGCCCTCACTGCTTCGTTCTTTGCAAAAAACTTGGTTACCTTCGGTTTCGAGCCCCCTCGATTTGCGAGCCGTTTCGGTAGGGAAGCCGTTTCCATGCTTCCCTGGGATGACGATCTTCGGAAGCTCGAAGGAGATGAGCTTCTTATAGCCGCGCGAAGGAGATGATGGGTCGAACCCAAACATGTCGCTTGGGAGAAGCCGCTTGCGATGGCTAGCCGACGTTCTTTCAGGCAGTGCGGACTAGATTGTACAGGAATGAAGTCCAGTGCTCTTTGAGAGCGAGGAGAGAAGCTCTGGAGGATGGCGTCGAATTCTATCAGTAACTGTCCAGTATGCGGTGGTGAGCCGTGTGAAACCATGAGCGATTGCCAGGACCTTGCTCTCAAGCTCCCCGGAAGCTGGACCTATCGGCGATGCGGCGGTTGTGGTTCCCTATGGATGGACCCGCTTCCTCGACCGGAAGCGATTCCCGGGTTTTATCCCGAGAACTACTATACGCACGACGCTTCGGTCTCTTCTGGTCCTACTCCCCGCCATGCGATCGGGAGGGTGTTCCTTTCGATCAAGCTGGCTATCCTGGAAGCTCGCTTCGGCTATGCGATTCCGGAGCAATGGTGGGAACGGGCGGGCGGGCGGGGCTGGGCGAGGCGCGTCCAACCGATCTTCCCTCGGTTTCCTGCCGGACGCATGGTGCGCTTTCTCCCTTTCCGGGAGGGAGGTAGACTGCTCGATGTGGGATGTGGAAACGGGGAGTTTCTCCGGTTCATGCGAGAGCTGGGATGGGAAGTCGAGGCAATCGAGCCCGATAGACGGGCGGCGGGGCAATCGACCAAGCTTGGGCTTCCCGTACAGCAGGGTGGAATCGAGGACGCAGCGCTTAGGCCAGGCGCCTATGATGCAATCACGCTCAGCCACGTCATCGAGCATCTTCTCGATCCGCGAGCGGCGCTGAAGCGTTGTGTCGCCGCTCTGCGTCCCGGAGGAATCCTGGTGAGCATTTCTCCGAATCCGACGGGCTGGAATGCGCGGTGCCTTCGAGCAATTTGGCGGGAGTTGGACCCTCCGCGTCATCTGATTCTGCCGAGCCCCTCGGGTTACCAGGCGATCCTGAGCGGATTGCCCGTAAGGGCCGAGGTCAGCACGAGCCCGATGGATATGGGCTTCTGGTGGCACTGGAGCCGGAAAAATGCGGGGCGCTCGACCAGTGAAATGTTCGAAACCTTCTGGGCGCGCGTAATGGATTGGATGATCGGACCCATCCTGGTTCGATTCCGGCCGCAGGCCGGGGAGGAAATCGTCTGTGTTGCCACGAAAAAGGCGAAATCCCGGGAGAATGCAGAAGATGAGATGAAAAGGTGGAAATAGACCTCATCTATTCCTGCTTCGATTCCCTCGAGACGGATGGCGCTTTTTTGCAGTACGGATCGGCTGCTGGTTTTCTGGGAGACGGAAAAGGAAGGGAGCGAAAGATGTCTGTCGTATGTGCAATCGCTGCGTGGGGAATGGAGCAACGTCGCTCACGGAAATTTTAGATGCCAACGGCGGCCGGGCAGAGGGAAACTTTGCGACGATGCGGACGAACCGAAATGGAAGCTGACCTGGAGAAGCCGGGGTGCATGCCCGGATTGGCTACGCCCGCAGAGGGAGCGGGAGCAGATGCCCTCTCATACCGAAGGCCGTCGGGCCCACACCGGATCGCCCGCAGTGCGATCGGCCTCAGCATTCTCTCGTTCTTGGGCCCGCTCTCCGGATTTCTTGTCGAGCTCGCCTTGGGATGGCGTTACGGAATTGGCCCGTTGGTCGACGGGTACCGGGTAGGGCTTGTCTTCTTCCTCTTTGCTCAATCGATCGCCTGGGGCATTCTGCCTAATCTGGTAGTCCCATTTTTTGCCGAGATTTCTCGGGATAAACGAGCCAAGGAAGCCTGGAGTGCGATTTCCGGGCTTGGGTTTTTTTTTCTCGCACTCGGGATCGTCTTCGCGGCGGCGGGGAGTCATTTTGCCTTGCCGCTTGCACGCTGGTTCGCCCCCGGACTCGATCCGGCGGGGTTTTCGACCGCGACTTCTTTCGTGCGCTCCTTTTCTCTCGCGGTTCTGCCGCTCGCTTGGTTCGGGATCATGACCGGGCTATTCCAATGCCATGGAATTTTCTGGGTCCAACCATTCGCTCAAGGCCTGTACAACCTGCTCCTTCTTGGCGCGATTCTTTGGACCGGTCCGAATGGGCTGGTCCTCGCCCCGATCCTGGGGTGTGTTCTGATCGGCCTGCTATTTCTGGGTAGACTCTTGCCGCTGGCGAGAAAGGAAGGGTGGCCGCTCTGGTCCGCAGGAAGGCTCTCTCTTCAAACACTGCGTCGATTCCTTAAGAATGGCTTGCCCCTTTTTCTGACATTGGGCGTAGGCTATGCTGGCGTGATCTTCTTGACTCGGGCGACTTCCCTCCTTCCATCGGGCTCTGTTGCCAGCTTTGGATATAGCTGGAAGGTGCTGCAACTAGGACTGATCGTTCCGGGAGCTCTCGCGACCGTTCTCTTTCCCCGAATGTCGGATGCTTGGAGTGCCAAGGAGGGGGTGGAATTCCGGCGACTTTGGCGGGAGGGATTGCGATTGATGCTCTTTTTCTCGGCCCCAGTGGTGCTTCTTTGCACCATCTTCAGTCGGGACCTGATCTCGGTGCTTCTGGCTCGCGGCGCTTTTTCCGGTGCAGCGATTGAAGAGACCAGCCTTGTGTTGGCCATCCTGGCGCTCGCGATTCCGGCCTCGGCGGGAACGGCCTTCCTGCAAAAAGGTTTCTATTCTCGAAACGAGACCCTGTTCCCTAGTGCGGTCTCCGTGATCGGCGCAATTCTGGTGATGACCTGCTCTGAGGTAACGGCACGGCGTTTCGGTCTTGCCGGCTTGGCATGGCTTACTCCCGGGATCGGTTGGATAAGCTTCCTCTGGCTAGCCGCTGCCTCGCGCAGCACCGGCGCGAACGGATGGCGCTCCTGGGGTCGCTTCGTGGCTAGTCTTCTTTTTGCGAGCGCCGCTGCGGGCTCGGTCGCTTATGGGATCAAAGGGTGGCTCTGTCCTGGTTCGCAGGCGGGCGCCTTGCTTCGCCTGGGAGTCGCTTCCGTACTTTCTCTGGCGACTTTTGTTCTCTTGCTCCGGATGTTAGGCCTTCCGGAGGCGACGCGTGTGCTTGCCTATGCCGGATGGCAGCTGCAAGCCATAAAAAGGAAAGCAACTCTCGGTCAAGGGCGAAGCTGAGCGACCTTATGCTCTCTTAGGAGCGTGGGGCGAGCGTGCACAAAGCGAAAATTCCCGGTGCTCAGGCTACAGTAGGAAGGCTGCCGTGCGTGGACGACGATTGGCCGGGCCGATCCGAACCGTGTTTCAGGCCTGTTGGTGGATGCGATCGTAAAATAACGCAATCCCATGCAGAATTCCCCATTTGTGAATCTGGCAGTTTGCGGAAGATTCCATTTCCACAATTACGCCCCTTACCTGGCGGATCGGGGGATCCTCAACCGGTTTTACTATTCTCACCGGATTGGCCAGCAGCTATTGCCTTCCACGTCGGACGTTGCGGTCAACCTGTGGGGTAAAGAATACCTCATGAGGGCGTGCGATCGCATCCTCGGGGAGACCCGTACAAGCCGGCTTCTTCCCGCCCTCCATGATTGGTGGGAGAGCGCGGTGCTTCGTTCATGGACGTCTGCCCCTCTTTGGCACGTCATGCTCCACGGGACGGCGCGCCGCATCTTGCGCAGGGCGAAATCCGAGGGGGCTCTTCTCCTGGGCGAACCGGTCAATGCGCATCCTCGCACGCTGGCCACCCTCCTGGAAGAGGAGGAAGCCCGATTGGGACTTGCGGTCGAAAAAGAGACGAGGTCCGGCGGGCAACGCTTGCTAGAAGAATTGGCGTCCGTCGATCATCTGCTCGTCGCTTCCCGATGGGTGAAGCGCTCCTTCCTCCAAAACGGCTTTCCCGAGAAGCAGATCCACCTGATTCCCTACGGGGTGAATCTAGCTCGATTTACTGCGGAACCTGTGAAGCGCCAGTTCCGGAAGCCCTTCCGTGTCCTCTGCGTTGCACACCTCTCACCCAGGAAAGGCCACATCGACCTGCTGGAGGCATGGCGCTTGCTGCGGTTCCCCGATGCGGAGCTTCTTCTCATTGGCGCATGGAGTGAATCCATGAAGCCCGTATTGAAACGCTACGAAGGGCTTTACAAGCATATCCCATTCGTCCCCAACGCCGAGCTACCGCGCTACTACCGCCAGTCCTCGGTTTTCGTGCTTCCATCGATCGAAGACGGGCTTGCGGTTGCCTGCCTGGAAGCCATGGCATGCGGGCTTCCCGCGATCGTCACGGAAAACAATGGAGCGGCCGATCTGATTACCCCCGGCCGGACGGGTTTCGTGGTACCCATCCGTTCTCCAGAGCGGATTGCGGAGCTCCTGGAGAGTTTATATCGTAACCCGGAGCTTCTCTCGGAAATGGGAGAAGCGGCGGCGGAAGGGCTGCGCGTATCTTGCTGGGAGAGTTATGCGGCCTTCCTTGCGCAAACCTATGGTCTGTTGCAGGCTGAAGCCGCCAAGGTTTAGGTCTCTCTCATCGTCGGCGCCGACCGAAAGTGAAAAGCGATCGTTTTTGAACCTTCTCCAAGAGCAATGAGGCTCCTGATCTGTTACGCCCATTTTGGGCCCTATCACATGGCACGGGCGCGAGCTCTTTTGAAGCGCCACGATGTTGAACCCGTCTTTCTTGAGCTTTCCCAAAGCCAGAAGAGCCACCCATGGCTCGGAGAAAAAGACGAACGAGACATCCCGGTCTTCAGTCTTTGTACCGGGGCGCTCGAGCAAATCGATCAGAGGGAAGCTACGTTTCGGATGAGGGAGTTTCTCAACCGGGTCACGCCGGATGTGGTCGCTATGGCCGGATATGGCCTGCCTGTCTTACAGGCAGCGGCGTGGTGGGCTCGACAGAGGCGTAAGGGGAGTATGCTGCTCTTTGAGACATGCCGGCACGATAAAAGGCGGAATCCGCTTCTGGAAGGGTTGAAGCGGTGGATGATTCCCCGGTTGTACAACGCGGGCTTTGTCGGCGGACTCCGGCATCGCGCGTATCTCATCGAGTTGGGCATCCCTTCGGATCGTATTCGGGAATCATCCGCTGTCGTTGATAATGATTTTTTCTCCGCTGGCGCGCAGAAAACGCGAGCCCAGGAGGAAATTTGGAGAAAACGGCTTGGGCTTCCCTCACGCTACTTCCTATTCACAGGCCGGCTGGCATCCGAAAAAAATGTCTTCGGTCTCTTGCGAGCCTATCGTGCGTATCGGGACCGAGGCGGAGACAGGAGCCTCGTTCTCCTGGGTGATGGCCCGCTGCGCGCGGAATTCGAGCGATACGTGAAAGAACAACGAATCCCCGAGGTGATCCATCGGGGGTTTGTTCCGACGTCGGAACTCCCTCCATACTATGCCCTTTCGGACTGTTTCGTTCTCCCGAGCACGATTGAGCCTTGGGGACTCGTCGTCAACGAAGCGATGGCCTCCGGCTTGCCGGTTATCGTATCGGATATCTGCGGATGTGCTCCTGAGCTTGTTCAGGCGGGAAACGGTTTTCTCTTTTCTCCCGGAGAGAGCGAACGCCTGGCGGCGCTCCTGGCAAAAATCGGCGCCATGACCGACGAACAGAGGCGAGGCTTGGGAAAGGAATCGGAGCGGATCATCCGACATTTCAGCCTCGATCAATGGGCCGAAGGACTCGTGAGCGCAGCCCAAGCCGCACGGGAGGCTCGAGGAGCGTGAGCCTCCAAGGCATTCCCCGAATGACCCGTGGGCCCGTCCGTCTGACCGGAGTATCCCTCCGAGAGACATCGAAGCGGCGAGCCGACTCCCCCATTCCGGAGCTTCCCCCGCTTTGGGGTCTCTGGATTGGAGCCGGTATTCTTTCCGTGGTGCTGGGAGCTTGGTTGCTCGAAGGGATCGTGGGACACACCGAGGCTCTGGCGCAGGCGATCGGCGTCGGCACCCTGGCGTTCCTTTGCCTGGGAATCGGGGCTGCTCTCTGGAAGGATCCCGGAGCGCTGGTGAGCCCGGGGGTCGTGATGGCGGCGGGCTGCATCTATCTCTTTGTACTCGACATGGCACTGGTGCGCGAGATGGAGGGATTCCCCATTCGCGTCGTGTTCCTCTCCGAGACCCTTGGTGCGCTCTTTGTCGCTCTCGCGTTCCTCGGTTGGTTCGCCTTTCATCCGAAAAGGAGTCCGCTCTCCGGTGTGCTGCGCTGGGCTGATTTTTCCCTGGAGCCCCGTCTCTACTTTTGGCTGGCGCTGCTCGCTTTTGGGATGGAGTTCGCCAAGCGGATCCTTCTGGCCCAAGGGAACCTTTCCCTGGTGTTTCAGGCTTTGCTTGCTTCCCGGTCGAACGTCGGAGTCGAGGGAACTACATTGGAAGGGGGCCCGGTGGGGGATTGGCGCGGCCTGCTTTTCTTCACGCAAACCTTTTTCCTCATGGTTCCGTTTTGCGCCGCGCGTTCTTGGACGCCCAAGCTCTCCCTTGGGAAAAAGATGGTTTTGGTCGTCGTGGTTTCCTTGAACGCGGGGACGCTCATCCTGGAGGGGGGGCGAGGATATTTGTTCCAGGCGATCGGACTACCTGTCATGGCACGCTTTATCGAGCGCCGAGGAAATCTCCGCCGGCTTTTGGCGGGGACCGTCGTAGGATTGATTGTGCTGACGCCCCTTACCGATTTCATGGTTTCCGTGCGCAGCTACGGTTGGGAAAGCTACCAGGATATAGAAGGACCCGAGATCAAGTTCGGAGGATCGCACCGGGACGACAATCTTTATTGGATCGCAAATTTAGTCGACTCGCTGGAGCGGGATAAGGGATTGGCGGCCCATGAGGGCCCGATGGGTTTTCTCTCGGCTGCGGGAGAGATTGCACAATTCGTGGCAATTACCTTTGTCCCCAGGGTTTTTTGGCCGGGGAAGCCCGATCCACGGGATCTGGGTGACGATACGCGCCTTTGGATTGCAAGCCGCTCGATCGTGGGAGACCTGGTTGGGGCCGGTGGCTTGAGCGCACTCATCGTCGGAGCGTTTGTTTTTGGATTGGGAGTTCGCTGGCTTCTCGGCCCTCTTTACTCGATCCCCAAACGGGAAGGAGCGATGCTCTGCTACGCCTATCTCCTGCTTCTTCTCCAGATGGAGCTCCGGGCGGTGACGACCTATCAAATTGGCCTTGTCATCTTTGCGCTATTGACAGTAACCTCCGGCATCCTGCGAATCTTTCTCGAACGGAAAAGAAGGTTGGCGTTTCCGTGATGCCTCCTCAGATTCTCGTTCTTGCTCCCCTCTTGGCGCGGAGCGCGGGCGGATTAGCCAGCGCGGCTTCTTCCCTCAGCCAGGTTCTTTGTTCGGCAGGCTGGGGCCTGCAAGTGCTTACGACCGATCTGGGGGAGAGACGGGAAGAGGCGAGGGAGCCGCTCGACCC
>JAQUAR010000040.1 GCA_028687155.1 Methylacidiphilaceae bacterium
ACCACATACCCTTTGGTCGCAAAATAAGACCGAAGAACGCGATTGACCTCGTCCAGTCCCATTGCCCCTAAGCGACGGAGCCTCCGTTCATCGTAATCCCAGCCCAAGCCCACGAGCTCGTGCAGAGCCGAACTCGTCATGATCGAGGCGGAATTCTGCCAAGACATCTTTTCCTCGCTAATCAGTTTTGCCCGCGCTCGTTCGAGTTCCCTCTCCGAAAGGCCCTCCTCGGCAAGACGGAAGACTTCCTCAAGCAAAATCTGTTCCACCTCTGCTTCCTTGCCCGGCGCGGTTCCTGCGTAGAAATAGAAATAGCCCGCCTGGCGTCCGACGAAGCGAGAAGCGCTCACGAAATAGGCTAGACCCAATTCGTCCCGCACGCGGACGAAGAGCCGGCTGCCTAGGTCGGAAAGGGACTCCCCTACCACCGCAAGAGCCAACTGGTCTGGATGAACCAGTTCCGGAATCGGGAAGGCGATCTCCACGATGGCCTGTTCCTTGCCCGGAACCCGCCTTTCCGCCCGTACAGGTTGCGAAAGACGAAGCGGCAGAGGAGGAAAGGGAAGCGCCGTGGCCGCGCTTAACCGGGAAGCCATCGCCTGGACAATGACCGGCTGCCACTCTGCCGGGCCCACCGGACCGGCTCCCGCAATAATCAGCCGATTGGTGAGAAGGACCTTGCGAAGAAAGTCCTCCACATCGGCCGCGTCAATCGAAGCAAGGCTCTCCTCCGTGCCTAAGACCTTGCCCCCGTAAGGATGCTCCCCCCAGAGGGCTCGGCGAACCAGGTCGCGAGCGATGGAGAGCGGATCGTCTCGCTCAGCCTGGAGCAGGGAGAGCTGCTTGCGTTTTTCGGTGGCGATCTCTTCCTCCCGGCAGGCCGGTTCGAGGAGCATCTCCAGAAAGAGCTGAAGCGCCGGCTCCCACTGGGCGCTCAAGACTTCCAGCGATAGGCCCGCAGAGTTATTTCCCGCGTCGGCGCTGATCGAGCCGCCGAGCTCCTCGACCTCTCGAGCGATCCTGGCCGCGGTCCGGTTCCGAGTGCCCTTGAGGAGAAGCTGGGTGGAAAGAAAGCAGATTCCCTCTTTTCCCCTGGGTTCGGAAAGGAGTCCGCCGTCAAAGGCGGCCCGGAAGAACTGGAGAGGCAGGCTGCTTTCGAGCGAAAGCAGTCGAAATCCCCCGCCCACCTTCGTCAAAGACGGGATGAGCCTGCTTCCGGAATGCGTGCCGCCCCTTGATCCGCTCGCCGGAGGCTTGAAATCGACAGGAACGAGGTCGATGCGGTTTTCCTTCTGAGGCAAGAGATATTGGCGTGCCACTCGTTGCACATCCTCGGCCGTCACGTCGAGGAAGAGTCGCAAGAAGGTTTCCTTCAAATAGGGATCCCGGGCCAACAGCCAGCCGGAACCCACCGCCCCCGCCTTGCCCGCCATGGTCTTGAGGTCGGCGATCGAGCGCGCAAGGGTCAACCGGCGAGCCAGAGTCAAGTCCGCTTCCGCCGGCAACGACGCTCCCATCCTGTAAAGCTCCTCGCGGAGCCGAGCCGCCAACTTCTCCAACCGCTCCGGGGCGCACCGTGCTTCGACGCCGAAGACCCCAACCTCCAGTCCAGCGAACGTAAACGCCTCCACTTCTTCGGCCAAACTCTCCTGTTCGACCAGCTTTTGGTGCAGGATCGAACTCCGGCTCTCGCCGAGGAATAAGGCGAGGACCCGAAGCGCGGCGGAGTCCGGGTGACCGAACTCGGGGACGGGATAGAGGATGGCAATGCGCGCCAGCTCGCTCGGGAACGCGTTCCGAGCGTATCGTGGGGCGACTTGAACGGGTTCCGCGGGAAGAGGAGTGTCGGAGAGAAACCGGCGCGGCTCCCCGCCGAAACATTGCTCCGCCGCTTGGAAGACCTCATCCGGTGCCACCGCGCCGGAGACGACTAGAAAGAGGTTTTGCGGCACATACCGCTCCCGATGATAGGCCACGACGTCCTCCCGGCTTAATGCGTCGAAGAGATCGATCTGACCAATAATGGGAAACCGAACCGGATGTCTTAGGAACGTCGTTTCCAAAGCCGCCTGAAAGAGCTGGCTCTCGGGATCGTCCTCGACCATGGCGAATTCCCGACGGATCACATCTTTTTCCCGGGCGAACTCCTCTGAATCAATCTCCGGATGCAGCACGGCGTCGCCGAGAATGGGCAGGGCCTGCTGCCAGGACTCCGCCGGCAGATCGATATGATAGACGGTCCGTTCGTAAGTCGTGTAGGCGTTAAAATGGCCGCCAAGATCCTGAATCTCCTGGACCATCTGGATGCCGGTCCGCGTAGGAGTTCCTTTAAAGAGCAGATGCTCCAAGAGATGGGAGATCCCCGAGCCAATCCAGCGGCCCTCATGGATGCTCCCGGTCGCGCACCAGCACTGGAGGGAGACCACCGGTGCGCTCATGTCCCGATTGACGAGCACGTTCAGGCCATTGTCCAACGCCTTCCGCTCTACCTCTAAAAGCGAGAGCGGCAACGGTTCTTTGGCCGCTGGCGACGGGCCACTGGTCGATCGTAGTGGGGCACTCATGGCGATGCTCGGGGAGAAGAGCCGGCAGCGGAACCCCGCGACTCTCCTGGCCCCGCCTTTGTTATGCGGCCGGCGCCTTCTTCTTCGCTCGACCGGTCTTGCCGGCTTTCGCCTCCGTCTGGCCGGCCTTTCGCTTTCCTGCGGATCGGATTGCCCCCGCGGGACAAAACGGCTTCACAAACGCCGAGGTGAAGCTAAAGCCCTTCTTGAAATCTTTCCGCGTTCCCGCGCTCGCTTGGCCTAACACCCCGTAGGAAGCGAGGGTAAGGATTACGTCGCCCAGATCGCTGCAGTTCCGGATCCCCCATTCCCTCAAAACCAGCTTGCTCATGGGTCCGAATTCTCGAAGGGCATGCGCCCGCAAGGCTTCCAAAAGCTCCACGCCGGATGCAGCGCTCGTCATCCGACGCTTTCCCTTGCTCTTCCCCCCCTTTTCCGTCGAATGCAGAGCCTCTCGAACAAAATAGTATGCCTCATCGACATATCGCCCATCCCGTTCGCAAATCTCCTCGACAATGCTGGCAAAGTTTCGCTTGCGCATATGTTTTAGTGCTCTCCCCTTCTCTCGAAACCTACGGATTGTAAGGAGGCTGTTCCACGGACCCCCGGCCGAGATCTTGGTTCCCAAAGGATTCACGCAAGAGCTTTACCATTCCGCCTAGCGTCAATACGACGAGCAGGAAGAAGACGAGCCCCTGCTCCCGACGGGTTAACCAGACGTCTCGACTCTTCCACCAAGCTCGCAGACCGGCCACCTTACTTGCATATCTCTCCTGAACGGTTCCGTATTTCAAGCAGTTTTACCAGAACCATTGTGCGGCAAGGAGATCACCGCTTTCTCGCCTGCGAACCACTCCAACCGGCGCACAACCAAAGGAGCAAGACGAGACCGGGCTTGGGGAGCTCTTCCGATTTTTTCTTGCTTTTCTCCTCCTCCACGCGTCTCCATTCGAGACGAATGTCCGCATTCCGCATCCTCGCTCCAGCCAAGCTGCTTTCTCCCTGGCTTCTCGATGTGTTACGCGCCTCCCTTGGCTCCGAGATCTCCGTAGATGCGTATGCAAGAGAGGAAGAGAGCCGGAACCTGGTTTCCTCCGGTTCCTTCGACCTTGCCGCACTCCCCGACACCCTGCTTTTTTCCCTCCGCCGAGCAGACCTCCTGCTGCCTCTTGCCTCGGCCCTCCCTGCGCCGCTTCCGGCGGAGCCGCAATTCCTCCACCACTATTTCGATCCAGCCAACCAATATGCCTGGCCCTTCGGTTTCACCTTGCTGGCGATCGGCGGCCAGGGTCCGCCCGCGGAGGTGCCGAGCCACTGGAAGGAGCTCGCGGATGGGCACATCCCGTTTCGGCCTCCCTCCTCCCCTCTCCTTTCCCGCTTTCTCTTCGCAGCCCTGGAGCATGGCTTCCCTCCCCTCCCTGGCTCCCTGGGCAGCCATCCCTCTCCGGCCGCGCCTCCCCGGGGCGCGAATGCCCGCATCGAAGTCGACTTCGTACAGCAGCTCGAGGCACACGGAGCAGGCTCCGGTTGGATCGTCCGCATTCCCGCCGAAGGCTCTTGGATCCGGCTTTTCCACTGGGCCATCCCTCGCGGATGCGCCAACCCGAAGAGGGCGGGGGCAGCTCTTCCAGAGATTTTTCGGCCCGGCAATCTTGGCCGTTACGCCTCGGAAGCCCTTCTTGCGGTCACCACACGGGATGCGCGGCAAGCGGTCCCTGCGCAGCTTCTCCAGAATCCCAACGTCTATCCAGCCGAGTCCCTCCTCGACCGATCCGTCTTTGCTCGGGTAGACTGGCTCCCTCCATCGCCCGCCGCCGGTTGAGCGGCGCCCTCGGCTCCGCCCGGTCGGAGAAAGAGCGGAAGAAGGGGCGGAGAGCCAAGGAAAAGGAGATCGGCATCGCATGCCTCGCTGGCGGGATCGGTTCGAGCGCTTCGCGATTGAGGTTGTCTTGGAGCGTCGGGAGGGAAAACGCGCGACACTCCTGCGGGGGCTGCTTTTCCTTTTGTCCTTGCTCTATGCTCCCTTGGTCCGCCTTCGGCTCTGGCTCTACAACCGGAATTTCGCGCATTCCCACTCTCTAGGGTGCCTGGTCATCAGCGTCGGCAATCTCACGGTGGGAGGAACCGGGAAGACCCCTGTGGTGGAAAAGCTTGCTCGAGAACTCAGTCGCGCGGGCCGCCGGGTCGCCATCCTCAGCCGTGGGTACAAGAGCGCATCGCGCCCGTTTTGGGCGCGATGGAGGCAAGCCGGCCAGGGGGATCCTCATCCCGGCCCGCGCATCGTTTCCGATGGGAAGCGGGCTCTCCTCGGACCCCTTTTGGCCGGGGACGAACCCTACATGCTCGCCTCCAATCTGCAAGAGGTCGTCGTCCTGACGGGGAAGGATCGCGTCCGCTCCGGCCTGACCGCGATCCGGCGGTGGGGGATCGACACCATTCTTCTCGACGACGGCTTTCAGTATCTTCCTCTCAAAGAGCGGATCGACATCGTCCTGGTGGACCGGGAGACGCCGTTCGGCAATGGCTTCCTGCTCCCGCGCGGCACTCTGCGGGAGCCCATGAGACATATTCGTCGGGCGGATATCCTCCTTATCACCAAGTGTGACGGCTCCCCACTCGCCGACCTGAAATCCGAGCTGCGTCAATACAACCGACATGCCCCCATTGTCGAGTGCGCCCACCTTCCGCGCTACCTCGCCCACGTGAGCACCGGAGAGAAACGCGCGCTCAACTTCCTCCAAGGGCTGCGCGTCGTTGCCCTTTCCGGGATCGCGCGCCCCGAGAGCTTCGAGAACGGACTGCGAAAGCTCGGGGCCGAGATCGTCTACTCTCGGCGGTTTGCCGACCATCACCGGTTTTCCGAGCACGAACTTCTCCGCGTGATGGAGAGGGCCAAAGCCCGTTCTGCCGCCGCCATCCTCACGACCGAAAAAGATGCCGTTCGGCTTCCTTTCCTTCGCACTCCACCTCCGGTCCCGATCTACTTTCTCCGCGTGGAAATCGAATTTCTCCAGGGAGCCGAAGCTCTCCAAAGCCGTCTTCGTGAGAAAATGCGGGAACCGGAGCCCCTCACTTTTTCCCCGCCCGGCCGTCCTTCCTCTGCCGTGGAGCAGCCGATGCTCAACGGAGCTCATCCCATCCTCCCGTGATTCCCCCGCCTTCCCTTCTGGTCCGCTCTCCCAACTGGTTGGGCGACGCCGTCTTGAGTCTCCCCGCGGTGGCAAGCCTCAAAAGGTGGCTCGGCCCACGGCCCCTTGCCGTAGCCACTCCGGACAAATTAAGCGCTCTTTGGAAGCTCTGCCCGTTTGTCGATCGCGTCGTTGCACTCGACTGTCCCGACTGCCTCCTTGGCACGGCCAAAAGACTGCGTGAAGGGAGATTCGCGGCTGCGCTCCTGCTGCCGAACTCCCCACGGTCGGCTCTCGAGGCCCGCCTTGCCGGCATTCCCATGATCTGGGGCAAGGCGGCCTGGCCCCGATCCGCGCTCTTGAGCCGCCCTGTTCTGCGGGGAGATCCCGGAGGCGGTTTCCCGAGGCAAGCCGCGAGCTACCTTGCCCTGGCCCAAGAACTCGGAGCTTCGGGTTCCTTGGCGACACCCGAGTTGCGTCCCACCGCCTCGTCGAGCCAACCGCCGGAGCCGGTCATCGCCTTCTGCCCGGGTGCCGAATATGGCCCGGCCAAACGCTGGCCGGCCGAATCCTATGTGATCTTGGCGCGACGACTGCATGCCGCCACGGGCTACCCCGTGCGCCTTTACGGGGCCGCCGGCGACCGGGAGGTCTGCCGGCAGATCGCCTCGTCCGTTCCGGGTGTCGAGAGTTTCGCGGGTCGAACGAGCTTGGAAGAGTTTCTCTCGGCTCTTGCGCACGCCCGGCTTGTCGTCTGCAACGACAGCGGAGCCATGCACGTCGCGGCTCTTTTCGGAGTGCCGGTCGTTGCCCTCTTTGGGTCGACGGATCCGCTGCGGACCGGGCCTCTGGGAACGACCACCCGGCTCCTCTCCCATCCGGTGCCCTGCGGTCCTTGCTTTCTACGCACCTGCCCCCGAGACCTAGCCTGTCTGCGCCAAATCGATCCAGAGGCAGTTTTCTCCGCCTGCCTGGAACAACTGGGCCGCTCCCCGACCGTTTCTTCGTGAACGCTCCCAACGATCCACAAGCTTCCCTGCCGCCTCCTCTTTCCTCCCCGCCGAAGGGATCTCCTGAGGGAAACGCCGCCACTCACCGGGCGGCAGGGGTCGTGAGCCTCGCCGTCATGGGTTCACGGATCTTCGGCCTCATCCGCGAGCTCGTCTTTGCCGCTCTCTTCGGTGCGGGCAAACTGCTCGACGCCTACCTTGCCGCCTTCCAAATTCCCAACCTGTTTCGCGATCTCTTCGCCGAAGGCGCTCTTTCCACCGCCTTTACGACCGTCTTTGCGAAGACATGGGAAACGCAAGGGAAGGCCAAGGCGTTTTCCTTGGCCAACCATCTGCTGGCGATTCTCTTGATCCTCCTCTCCGCGCTCTGCTTGGCGGGCATTCTCTTGGCTCCTCTCCTTGTCGAGTTGACCAGCTTCGGCTTCCACGCCGTTCCGGGAAAGTTCGAGCTGACCGTGCGGCTCACGCGTGTCCTCTTCCCCTTCATCCTCTTTGTCGCCCTGGCCGCGGTCGCCATGGGGATCTTGAACGCCGGACGGATTTTCGGCCTGCCCGCCTCGGCCTCGACCGCCTTCAACATCGTCTCCGTCGTTCTCGGGGTCTTTTTTGCCTATACGCTGGAACCTCAGCACAATCTCAGTCATCCGTCGTTCGGGGAAGCCGGCGTCTTCGGAGTCTGCTTCGGCGTCCTCCTCGGGGGTCTCGCCCAGCTTTTGATTCAGGTTCCAGCCTTCCGCCGGATCGGCTATTCCTGGCGATGGGATTTCGACCTTTCAGACCCAAAGCTTCAAGAAATATGGCGTCTGATGATCCCCAGCGTGATCGCCGGAGCTGCCGTGCAAGTGAACGTATTGATCAACGGCATGTTCGCCTCGGAGATCAACGGAGGCCGCTCCTGGCTCAACTGCGCCTTCCGTCTCATGCAGTTTCCCATCGGGGTCTTCGGCGTGGCGATCGCCACCGTTACGCTCCCCACCATCTCCCGTCAGCAGGCTCGAGCGGATCTCGACTCCTTTCGGCAGACGCTGCGCCATTCTCTTCGCCTCGGCCTGTTTTACACGGTTCCCGCCGCCGTCGGGTTGGCTGTCCTCTCCGAACCGCTGATCCGGCTCATCTACCAGCATGGCCGCTTCACCTCCTGGGATACCCACCAGACGGCGACGGCGCTGGCAGCCTACACCCTCGGGCTTGCCGGTTACGCGGGAATCAAGATTCTCGCTCCCTGCTTTTACGCCCTCGACTCCCCGATGATCCCCCTCCGGGTCAGCCTCTTTGGCATCGGCCTCAACCTCCTGCTCAACTTCCTTCTGGTCAAAGCGTTCTCCTTCGGTCACGTCGGCCTGGCTCTCACCACCTCACTTGTCGCCCTTCTCAATTGCGCGCAACTCTTTTTCTCCCTCGACCGCCGCGTCTTCCCCGGAGGAGTTCGGCACTGGCTTTCGTTCCTCTGGCGCTTAGCAATCGCTTCCGCCGCTTGCGGCATTACGGCCGGCTGGGTTGCCCAGGCGGCGGGACGATCTCCCCTACCTTCTGTTCCTATGGGCAGCGCACTGCTCGTCGCGGCGGCAGTAACCTCCGGTGCCTTGGCCTTCTTCATTTGCGCCCGCACTCTCCGCTTGGAAGAATGCCGCGAGGCCCTGAATCTTCTCCGCCGGCTTCTCCGGTGGCGGAAGAGGACGGGAAGCAGCGCCGTGTCTTAGATTGCGACAATCGAGGGAGGGAAACTCTTGTCCCGAGCCCGACTCTCCGTAAAGATTCTTCCGTGGCCCGATTCGTGGAGTTTCCCTTGACCGCCGGCGGCCCGAAGCTCCTGATCGGCCTCGTGCACCTGCGACCGCTGCCGGGAGCCCCGAGGTATGACGGACGATTCGATGCCGTGGTGGAGAGCGCTCTTGCGGATGCTTGTGCGTGGCGGGAGGGAGGAGCGGACGCGCTCTGCATCGAGAACTACGGAGATGTCCCCTTCTGGAAACAGGCCGTGCCCGCGGAAACGATTGCCGGCATGGCGGCCGTCGGAAGTGAAATCCGCCGAATGACGTCGATGCCCCTGGGCTTCAATGTGCTGCGCAACGATCCTCGTGCCGCGCTCGCGCTCTGCATGGCTTGCGGCGGGAGCTTCCTGCGCGTCAATCTTCTTGCGAATGCGGCGGTAACCGATCAAGGGGTGATGGAAGGGGAGGCGGCTTCCCTTCTTCGCGACAGGTCCCGTTTTTCGGCAGGAGTCCGCATTCTGGCCGACCTCCGCGTCAAGCATTCACTGCCTCTGGCCCCTCGCCCGCTGGAAGAGGAGGCTCTCGATCTGGTCGAGCGAGCTCTGGCCGACGGAGTCATTCTGACCGGGCCGAGGACGGGAACCGAAGCGTCTCCCGAGGAAATTGGTCGCGTCCGGTGCGTTTT
>JAQUAR010000041.1 GCA_028687155.1 Methylacidiphilaceae bacterium
AATCTGGACTGGGCTGGGGCCTGCCCCGATCGTGATCGGCGGTGCATCGGTCGATCCGTCCTTCCCTAATCGAGTGCGGTTGGGGGGGGAAGCAAAAACGGCGGAAGTGCTGGCCGTCCTAGAAGGGGTCCGTGAGCGGTTGGGCAAAAAGACGGGAGTCGAACTGGTTTACAACCTGGCGATCGTCGGGGAAAAGGAGCAGTCGTGAACGAGAAACTTCGAGTGGTCGTCTTGGAAGGCGGGCTTTCGCAGGAGAGAGAGGTCTCTCTGCAATCGGGCCGGGCCGTGACCGCTGCCTTGCGGCAGCTCGGCTATCCGGTCGAGGAGATCGATTTGAAGGAGGCGGAGGTTCTCATTCCCGACGGCACGGACATCGTCTTTCTCTGTTTGCACGGAACGTTCGGGGAAGACGGACAGGTACAGAGGCTGCTCCTGCGTCGCGGAATCCCGTTCACGGGCAGCGGCGCCGAAGCCAGCGAGCGGGCTTTTGACAAGTCGTGGAGCAAGGAGGTCTTCCGAAAAGTCGGCGTGCCGACCCCGAATTGGGCTCTGGCGCGTTCCGCCGATCAGTTGCCTCTGGCCCTTCCCTTTGTGATCAAGCCCGCGCGGCAGGGTTCGAGCTTCGGGGTGAGCCGCGTTTTTCAGAAGGAGGAGTATCCGGAGGCCTATGCCAAAGCCGCCGCGGAGGATCATCTCGTCGTGGCGGAATCCTATATCGAAGGACGTGAACTCACGGTGGGCATCTTGGGGGAGGAACTGCTGCCCATCGTGGAGATCCGGCCAAAGACCGGATTCTACGACTATCGCAACAAGTATACCACGGGAGCCAGCGACTACCTCTGTCCCGCGCCTCTTGCCCCGGGCCAAGCCCGCGCGGCGGCCGAAGCGGCTCTTGCCGGTTATCGAGCCTTGGGCTGTACGGTCTACGGGAGGGTCGACCTGTTCTTGGATGCCGACGGGAAGCCCTGGGTGCTGGAAGTGAATACGATTCCCGGCATGACGGAGACGAGCCTTCTTCCCAAGGCGGCGCAGGCTGCCGGGATCGCCTTCCCGCAACTCTGCGAAAGGGTGCTTCGGCTCTCTTGGTTGAAAAGGCAGGGAGAGTGAGATGAACCACTTCCGTAAGGCAGTCCGTCAAAGACGGGTCCAGAAGAGCGTGCTCCAGACAAAGGCGGGTCCGCAGCAACGCCGGCGGGCATTTTTGCGGCGTCTCTCGTCTCTGGTTCTCCTCGTGGCCGGCTTCTGCGTCATCGGCGCTGGCGGGTACTATGTCGGGACCCGTCTGGCCCTCCCCTTTCTCTCCGGTGATTCGCGGTATGCGCTCCGGGAAGTCGTTGTGGAGGGCACGGCGCATCTGCCTCGCAAGGAGATCTTGTCCGCATCGGGATTGCATCTGGGCCAGAACTTGCTGGGGGTTTCACTGCCGCAGGTCTATCAAGCAGTTGCGGCTCTTCCCTACGTACAGCGCGCTTCGGTTCGTCGACTGCTTCCCGATCGGATCGCCATCACGGTCGAGGAGCGGGTTCCGCTCGCGAAGCTCTGGACGAAGGGGAAGCGGTTTGCGGGTCAGAATTTGTGCGTCGACCTCCAGGGAGTTGTTTTCGTGGCGAGAAAGGGCGAGATCGTTTCGCTCTTGCCCGAGATCGAAGGCGTGCCCTCCGACGAGTTGGAGATCGGAAATCGTCTGGATAGTCCGGAATGTCGTGGGGCGGTGCGACTGCTCGGGTTGCTTCAGGGGACGCCTTCCTTGCGGAATCTCCTCGACCCCGCCAGTCTCGACGTCTCGGGCCGTCTCTGCCTGAAAGTCGTTACCCGCGATGGGATCAGCATCGTCTTGCGCCTGGATCATCTGGAGAGGCAGATGAAGAGGCTGCAAAAGATCTACGCCTTTTCGCAGAGCCGCGGTCGTAAGGTGGCTTCCGTCGACTTAACTCCGGAACAGAATGTTCCGGTCATTTTTGAATATTAGGGGTCTTTCGATGTTTGGCGGCAAATCTCGGTCGGTTCTCGTCGGACTGGAAGCGGGAACAAGCAAAATCAAGGTGGCCGTGGCCGAACTCGGTGCCGATGGATCCCTCTCCCTCCTTGGAGTAGCGGAGAGCCCGTCGACGCACATTCGCAAATGCGAAATCACCGATTTCGAGATGACGCAGAAGGCGATCCATCAGGCGATCCTGGACGCGGAAGCAAAAACCGACGTTTCGATCGGAGAGGTCTACTTGGCGATTTCGGGCGCCCATATCCGCTCCTTCCAGAGCCGTCTCGCGCTCGATTTGGGCGAGGAGGGGACGATGATCGAGGAGGGGCATCTGCGCGAGCTGCGCGAACTCGTGCGTCAGCAGGCGCTGCCGCCGGGTCAGATTTTGCTGCACGATCTTTTGCAGACCTACATTCTCGACGACGGCACGGCGACCTCCAACCCGGTAGGCCTCTTCTCTCGCCGGCTGATGGCCGATTATCACCTGGTTTCCGGGATTGCGACGCGCCTTCAGACGACGGTCCACTGCGTGAAGGATCTCTCCCTGCGCGTCAAAGGATATGCCCTGTCGAGTTACGCCACCGCCCAGGCGCTCCTTACCCCGGAGCAGAAGAGCTTCGGCTCCGTCGTGATCAACTGCGGAGCGGGAATTACCGATTACATCGTCTATCGGAATGGCTTCGTAGCCCATTCCGGAACGCTCGGGGTGGGAGGAGACCACCTCACCAACGATCTCGCCGTCGCAGTAAAGATTCCGTTTCCCCGAGCCGAGGAGCTCAAGAGGACCCACGGCACCGTGGATCTGCGGGAGGAGACGGCGCATCGGCGGGTCAGCCTTCCCGCAGAAGGGCCCTACGAGCAGCGATTCGTCCCGATGTCTCTGATCGTGGAGGTTCTCCAGGCGCGCCAGGCGGAGATTTTTGAAATCATTCGGGAAGATTTGGAAGCGCAGCCTTTCTGGGAAAGTTTCTCCGGAACGCTGTTTCTGACGGGGGGAGGCTCCCAGCTGGATGGCATTCAGAAAATGGCCGGAAAAGTTTTTGACCGGTCCGTGGAAGCGGCGAAGCCGCTTCCCTTCCAGGGGGGGGGCTCCGGCGAGATTAGACAGGATTGGACGACCGTGCTGGGCCTCTTGCGCTATGGCAGGATCGTCGAGAGGCAAGAGAGCGGGGGCGGTCGATGGGATCGCATGGGCCGGTCGCTGCGCCGGCTCTTTTCGGGAATTCGTTCCCTTTAGTCTTTTAGGCGAGATTTCGAGCAGCGGGTGAACCAGCATGAGTATTCGGATCGTCGGAGCCGGAGCGGCGGGAATCAGTGTCCTGGACGAGTGGATTCTCTTCTCTGATCACCCGGAAGGGAGTCTTGCTTGCGACGGAGAGGCTTCCTCGGTCGAAGGATCGCTTGCTTCCGAGAAGCTCCTTCTCGCTCCCGATCTGGTCGGTGGGCTCGGCTGCTTCGGGAGCCGCGATCTGGCTTGGCGGATGGTGGGGAGGGAGAATCAGCGGTTGGACGGTCTCCTGAGGGATTGTGCCGGGCTATTGATCGTAACCGGCCTTGCCGGGGGAATGGGAGCGACGGTGGCGGAAGCGCTTTCCCTTAAGGCAGGGGAGCGGGAGATTCCGACCACGATTTTTGCCCTTCTACCCTTTCCCTTCGAAGCCGAGGAGCGGCGGGAGGCGGCCGAAGCCGCCCGTGAGGGGTTCTCAGCCCAGGCCTCTGTCTTTCTTTTTTCGACGGCGGGCCTGCTGCCGGAGGAGTCTGCTCCCGGCGTGGCCGGAGTGAGATCCCGGTTGCGTGAATTTCACGGGACCATCGCACGATGGGTCGATGTCTGGTCGGGGATGGCCGATGGAGTCGTCCTCCCCGTTGGGCGAGGGAGCGAGGCGGAGGTTTCCCCATTTGCCGTCGCCGGCGAGATGGAGGATTGCCATGTGTTTGGGGAAACAGGCTCTTGCCTCGATCTCTCCTCGCTCCCGTTCTGGGAGAGCCGCGAATTCGGGCAGGCAGCCGAGAAAGCCGACCATTGTCTCGGATACATCGAGGCGAGCGAGGAGGTCTCGGGTTGGGCGAGTGAACTCGAGAAGCTCCTGCAGGAGCATCTTCCCAAGCGAGCGCGCAACTCCTTTTATCGGCGAAAGCAGGCTCGACCGATGCAAAATCGCCTCTTGCTCCTTCTGGGTCGCGCCCACTCCCGGCTCCCCAAATCGAAGCTCCCGGAGCCGGTTCGGGAAGAGCAGATCCAGACTCGCACCGAAGTGCCGGTTCATTCTCCGCTTCCGGCTGCTCCGGAAAGGGAACTCGCCCATTCCTCCGCGGAAAGCATCCCGTTTGCGAAAACGACCGCCACGGTGCATAAGGGGGAAAATCTCGACATTCCTGCCTATCGACGGCGGAGTGGGAGCCGAGGGGAGCGGAAGTGACCTCTCGGAAGCCGACTCGGGCTCGGGCGGCGATTCGCGGGCTGTGGAAAAGGTAAGGGATGGGAACCGACCGGCGGAAACAGGAGGAGAGTCAGGGAGTCTTCCCGTCTCTCGATCGCCCCATTCGTCAGAAGAGGCTCGAAAAAGGGCTTGCGCAAAAAGAGGTGGCCAGCCGTGTCGGGATTACACGGCAGGCCCTCCATTCCATCGAAACCGGACGCTACATTCCGAATACGCTTGTCGCCATCCGCCTTGCGCGAGCGCTCGGAAGCCGGGTCGAGGAGATCTTTCCCTGTTGGGAAGGAATCGATCTTCCTCTCTTGTCCGGCCCGTTTCCACAGGTGGAAGGCGGCAGGCGGCTGGTCTTGGCGGATGTGCGCGGACGGCTGATCCCTTACCCGGTCGAACGGCTGGAAGAGGGTTCAGGCGCCTTCGTCGCGGCGGATGCTCTCCTTCCCGACGATCGTCAGGAAGGGCAGTGGACGCTTCTCTCCTCCGCCTCGGCAATACAGCGCAGCGACTTCATCCTCGGTTGCGACCCCGGAATCGGCCTGCTCGTCGAGAGAATCGCCGCAGTGAGTCGGGACCGCCTGCGCTGGGTCCCCTGCGCGAGCGAAATGGCGGCAGCGGCTCTTCGGGCGGGTCAGACGCACTTGGCGGGCTGCCATCTGCCCGGCGGTTCCGGCGGGGAAGCGCGCAACAACGTTGCGCTGGCACGGGAGGCCTTGCAGGGGGTCGGTGGGGTCTTGATCTGTTTTGCCCGATGGGAAGAGGGGATCGCCGTCGCGCGGGGGAACCCGATGGGCATCCGCTGCGTGGAAGAACTGACCCAGCCTGGGCTACGCTTCCTCAATCGGGATGCGGGAGCGGGGAGTCGAGCCCTTCTGGATGACCTGCTCCGCAACCGGGGCATTCCCGGGAGTGCGATCCGAGGGTATGAGAGGACGGCTCGCAGTCCGGTGTCCGCCGCACGGGCGGTGGCCGGTGGCGCCGCCGATGCCGCCTTGACCAATCGCGCCTGCGCTCAGGCGCAGGGGGTTGAATTTATTGCGCTGGGGGCAAGCGAGTTCGATTGGATCGTTCCGCAAGATCAAGTCGATCATCCCACGGTTGCCCTGCTCCTGGATCTGCTCTCCGACTCGCGGATGCGGGCCGAGTTTGCCGCTCTGCCTGGATATGAGGTGAGCCGGATGGGGACCGTCGTGGCGCGATTCGAAAGAGCAGGCTTGTGAGACAGGCAGGTTAAATCTCCAGAGCTTGCCGAATCTTCGGCATCTCCAAGGAAAATCCCGGCAGGAGAGGAGAGGTTAAGGTGTCATCGAAACTCAGGACGGCGACCGGCTTCTCCGGATTTTCGGCGAAGCGGTAGATCCACGCCGTTTCTTCCCGCCGGCCCAAGATCCAGTATTCCCGGATTCCCGCCTCTTGATAGATCTCCACCTTATCGACCAGATCGCTCTTCTCGGTCGAAGGAGAGAGAATCTCGACCACGAGTGCTGGAATGACTCGTGCCTGGACGTTGGCCTCGCGATCGACTTTGGCCAAACGATCGTTCGGGATGTAGCAGAGATCGGGCACGATGCCTTCTCGATCGGCGTCCATGATCCCGGGGAAGCGGAAAGCGATATGGTGCGCGACGATGCCGAGGCGGTGGATCTCAAGGTAGTTGCCGAGGCTTCGTTCGATTTCCGCCGCCAAGCGGCTATTGTCGAATCGTTCCTCCGTCATAACGAGATTCCCGTGGATGAGCTCCCAATGTTCCCCTTCGGGAGTCGCGAGCCAATCCTTGATCGAGTGCGGGCCGTAAGCCGTCGTGGGCGTAGTGGGGCGCTTGGTCGCGCTCATCTTCTCACCATACTCAGGTCTCCGGAGGACAGCAAGGGCGCCCGCCCAGGCCCGTTCGCGGCGTTTCGGGTGCGAACTCTGTGGGATAGGCAGGCTAGGAAATGTCCACTACGTCCCCTTGCCGCTCCGAGCCTTGCGCTTCCCAGAGCCGCCGGTAGAGGCCGCCTTGAGCGAGGAGATCGCGGTGTCGGCCCGATTCGGAGATGCGGCCTGCGTTCAGTACGTAGATCCAATCCATTTCTCTGGCAAGGTGAAGCCGATGGGTGATCAGTAGCGTGGTCTGGCGGAAGGAGAGAAGAAGCAGGCTCTGAAGTACTTCGCCCTCGAAGGCGGGATCCAACGATCCGGTCGGTTCGTCGAGCAGGAGGATCGGGGCTTGTCGGAGGAAGGCGCGGGCAATTCCGATCCGCTGTCGCTGGCCACCGCTCAAGGTCAGTCCGCGCTCGCCGACGGGGGTCTGATATTTCTGCGGCAGCCGCTCGATGAACTCATCGGCGCGCGCGGCGTGGGCCGCCTTTTCGATTTCGGCAAGCGAGGCGGAGGCCTTTCCCAGGGCGATGTTCTCGAGGATGGTGCCCTGGAAGAGCAGGGTATCCTGGAGTACGATCGCCATGTTCTCGCGGAGCGATCTTTTGGTTACGATCCGGATATCGATCCCGTCGATCCGGATCGTGCCCTCGGATGGCTCGAAAAAGCGGGGAAGAAGGGAAAGGAGCGTGCTTTTCCCACTGCCGGTCGGACCCACGATGGCAATGCGCTGTCCCGGGGCGATCGAGAAGGAGAGGTGGTGCAGAATCGAAGGATGCCCTTCGTAGGCAAACGACACCCGTTCGAAGCGGATTTCCCCACGCAGACGCGGCAAGATCGAGGCGTTCGGCAGATCGGGGATCGCGTTGTCGGTTCGGAGGACGTCGAATACGCGGCTTAGCCGCGCTGCCGCATCCTCCAGGGCCCAGGCAGTGTAAGACAGCTGCTCAAGCGGTTGGTAGAGGAGCGCCAAGTAACTTAGGAAGATCCATAATTCCCCCACGGTCAGACGGCCGAGAGCGACCTGCTGCGCTCCGACGAAGAGAACCAGCGCGGTGCCCAAGGCGGTGATCACCGTCGCTGCCATGACGGACAGGCTGTTGGTCCGAAGGAAGGCGAGATTGGTCTGTCGGCTTTTCTCGGCATGACGGCGGAAGGAAGCGAGGACGTCTTCTTCCCGCCCATAGGCCTGGAGCAGCTGGATGTTGGTCAATCCCTCCGAAACATGGGCAAGCACCGTGCTCTCCTTCTCTTGAACCTCTCCGCTCTCCCTGCGGATCCGGTCCGCGAAATGGGTGATGACGAACCAGAGAAAGGGAAGGATTCCGAGCGCGCACGCCGCCAAGAGCGGGTTCACCCGGAACAGGACGATGGCGGCGGCGATTAGCGTGGCGCTCGACCCCAAGACTGTGCCCAGCCCTTTTTGGAAAAGCGTCTGAACTGCCTGGGCGTCATAGGTCACCCGGTAGGCCAGATCTGCGCCGACGCGGCTCCGATGGTAGGAGAGCGGAAGGCCCTGCAAACAGTCGAAGAGGTCGGTGCGAAGCAGGACCAGAGCGCGCAGCCCGCATTGATAGAGGAGAGAAGTGGCCCAGAGATTGAGGCCTCCGTGCAGCAGGGAAAATCCGACGAGCGCCGAAGCGGCGCCGAAAGCGGCTTCCGGCGGAGAAAGGGGCCGGCCCAGGAAGAGCACCTTGGCGTGAGGCGAAAGCAGAACGTGGTCGATGAGCCACTGCACCGGCCACGGGCGAAGGAGACTTGCCGCCACCGTCAAGAGAAGCAGGAGGGTGGCGAAGAGCACGGAGCCGAAGAGCCCGGAAAAGTAGGGGAAGGTCTCTCGATAGAGGACCCAGCGGCCCTTGCCTCCGCCTCCCATGCCCGATTTCGCCGACACCTCTCACTCCTTCTCGCGCGGCGAATCGAAGGACGAGCCGGGCCGTGAGCCGAAGGGCAGCCAGGGAACCAGGACGAGACCGAGTCGTTGGCCCGCCCTGTCTGCCAGTTCTGCGATCCTACGCCGAACGCGCAATCCTTCTCGAACCCAGAGGAGGAGAGCCGGCGCAGCTCCCAAGAGGCAGAGGAGGGCGGGGCGACCGAAGGCGGCTAGACCCGCGATCGCTGCGAAGAGTCCGAATGTCCATGCAAGGACGGCCAAGGGACTTGGCCGGAGGAAGATCCCCACCCGCAGGAGTCTTTTGCCTTGAGGATAGACTTCGGTCAAGGTGCGCAGACGCACATTCCACCAAGGCCCGGCAAAGACGTGAATGTCCCAGTCGTCCCAGCCGGAATCGAGCGCATAGGCATAGCGATTCTCCGCCAGGACGGATTGAATCCGGTCGAGGAGCTCCAGCCGTTCGGTGCCCGATTCACTCCAAAGAGCCACTCCTTCCCGCGAGGACGTCGCCTTGGTTGTACAAGCTTCTGTCGAGACGCCCGGGCAGGGAGGGACCGGCTTGCCCCGAAGCCACGTGAATCGGCGGGGAATGCCTCGAGCCAGAGGCTGAAGGAAGGCCAAGACGACAAGGAGGAGTCGATGGGACCCGCTCGCAAAGGGCCGTGCCATCTCGGCGCGAAGCCCATAAACTACTGCCGGAACCAGGCTGGCGGAAAGCAGGAGGAGCGCTGGTGCGAAGAAGGCCGGCCAGCGCAGGCCGAGTAGTACTGAAAGGAGCAGCAGGGCCAGCCATTCCCCGCTGGAGACGGCCGCAAGCC
>JAQUAR010000042.1 GCA_028687155.1 Methylacidiphilaceae bacterium
GGAAGCCACGGCCTCCAGGACCACGGCCCCGAAACTGTCGAAGCGGGAAAGGAGGACCAGGAAGTCCGCAGCCTTGAAATAGGCTTCCCTCCCCTCGGCAACCTCACCGAGAAAGGCAACATCCTCCGCTTTCAAGCCCAAGTCGGCCATCTTCGAAAGCCATCTTTCTTTTCTCCGGTCGTTCCCCATCACCAGAAGCCTGACCGAGCAGTTCTTCTCTCGAAGAATCCGAATGGCGCGCAAGGCGGTTCCCAAACCCTTGTGCTCCCAGTAGTTGCCCACGAAAAGGCCGACCGGGTCCGAGGTCTTCCAGCCGAAACGCCCCGCATGCCGCGCTCGGCTCGACTCTCGCTCGTCCCGGCTGGGAGGTGCAAACCGCCGGAGATCGACTCCCGGATAGAGCGTCTCCACCCTTACCGGCCGCCCGGCCAACTCTGGGTATTCCGCCCTCAACCAGCGTACCGATTGATTCGAGTTCGTCAGGATCCACCGGAGCCGATCAGAGAGGAGCAGGCGTCCTTCGACGCGATGATCGACCACCGTTCGCAGCGGCACCCCTCTCTTCCCTTGGATCTTTGGCCAGAGGGCGATCGGAGCGCCGAAGGTGACCACGTCGGCAACGTCGAGCAATTCATGGGTGTGGACCAGGTCGAAGCCCTCTTCGGCCGCCATCTTCCGGATCGAAAGAGAGAGAGAGAGCTTTTGGAGCGATCGCGGCCATTTTCGTAAGTCGATGCGGTGGAATGTAATCTTGCCCGTCCTATCTCTCCAGCGAGTGGCCAGGACGTGGACGTCAAATTCCCCGGATTCCGCCAGCCGATCAGTCACCTCGCTCGCAAAGAGCTCGGCCCCTCCGGATTCACCATAAAAGAGGCTGACGACGGCGATGCGCGGTCGCTTCATTCTGGTAGCGAATCCCCGCCTTGCGCTAACTCGTTGAGGAGGGCTTCGTCGCCCGGACAATGCATGTTCTGCCCACGAGAAGCGGCACCGAATTCACCGCCTTCACATGCGACTGGTTGCCGGCATCGATGGTCTGATGACGCCGGTCCTCCCTGGAATAGGCGGCTCCCCCGAGAAGCCGCACCGGGAGATAGAGAAGGACCAGAGAGAGGAGAGAGGAGCGCTGCCAGCGGTCAACCGTGACGCCGATCTCCGTGAATCCCGCTTCCTCAAGAGCATGAGCGAGGTAAAAATAGTGCACGGGCGTGATGTGTCCATCGGTATCGACGCGAATCCTCCGGGAGAAGGGGAGCGGCCCAAAGAGGTTCCAAAAACCGAACCAGAGGAACCGGAGCCGCGACTTGAGGTTGAGAATGTTCGGGCTCGACAGGACGAGGATTCCTCCCGGTCTGAGCACCCGAAAGATCTCCCGAAGAAGCCGGCGATAGTCGTCAAGATGCTCGATCACCTCCGTGCAGCTCACCGCGTCGAAACAGCCCTTTTCGTAGGGTAGGGGCTCCCGGTTTAGATCGACCACGTCGACCGTCTGCCCCGGGAGCTTCATCCACTCGGAAGTATAGTCGCAGCCGAAGCTCGACCCCTTCCACCCGGCCCGTAGCCGCCGAATGAGCTCCCCTGAGCCGCTCCCCACATCGAGATGGCGCCCATCCGGAGGGAGGTGGGATCGCAGCAGGGGAAGCACCGCCCGATAGATCGCCTCCGTGCTCATCCCGATCGCCCCGCGCCTTTTTTTGCCATTACGATCAAGGTACTCCCGCCGAAGAGCACCGGAGCCGACTCCGTTTCCCTCCAGCAATACTTCTCTCTTCTCGCCCGGCTCTGAAGCCTGCCGAAGCCCCAGAGGAGGAGACCGAGTGGGCCCAGAAAGAGGAGCTGCCTCCACTTGATCTTGTCGCGGAAGAGCCCGAGCAGGGAAAAGCCGTTCCAATCGAGCAACTGACGGATCTCCACCCAGGTCATGAGATTTTGGTGATCGAAGCCGCTCCCCTGTTCGGAAAAGGCCCGAGCCGAAATGTAGCGATAAAAGGCTCCTCGAACCAGGAAGTTCAACCGTTCTTCGAGATTGCAGATGTTCGGGGTGGAGAGAAGAAGATAGCCTCCCGGACGGCAGACGCGGGCGACTTCCCGGAGAAATTGGAACGGATTTTCGAGATGCTCGATGCCCTCGAGCGAAACCACCAAGTCGAAAAACTGGTCCGGAAAAGGCAGAATTCCATTTAGGTCGACCCGCTCCCGCCGGATCGATGGGTGGAGCCCATCGGATTGCGCCAAGTCGAGATCGGCTCCCCAGACGGCCAATCCGTCGCGCTGCAACTGCTCGGCCATCGCTCCGGGCCCAAGAGGCAGATCCAGCACCCGCGCGCCGCTCGGCAGCGCCAGACGGCGAAGCAGCTTACGCACCTTGCGGTGGATTTCCGGTCGTGCGCGGGGCGCCAGCGGCTTTGCCTGCTGCTGGTCCCCCGGCCTATCCATCGAGAAGTTCGCTCCTGCTTTCCTTGCCGAGAGCTTCCCACTCTGCGCGGACTTTGGGAAGACATTCCGGATATCGCTCGCGGACAAAGGCGATCATCTGCTCCCGAACCGCACAGCGCAGATCCCACGCTTTCGAGGAGTCTTGCGCGCTCACCAGCAGCCGAACGTTCATGGTTCGCTCGGTCGCATGGGTGACCTGCGTGACCGCCACGCGCCCGTCCCAGAGCGGATTCTTCCGGCAGATTTCGATGAGGTATTTCCGCATCTCCTCCACCGGCATCGTGTAGTCGACGTAGACGTGGACGATCCCCAAGAGCTCGCTTGCGTTTCGAGTCCAGTTTTGGAACGGATGATCGATCAAATAGGTGATCGGGAGAATCAGCCGGATCTGATTCCAGACGGCAACCACGACGTAGGTCAGGGTGATCTCCTCGATCGTCCCCCACTGTCCTTCCACGACCACCACGTCCCCCAGCCGCACCGGTTGAGACCAAGCGATCTGCAACCCCGCGAAGATGTTGCCGATCGTCCTCTGCGCGGCGAGTCCGCCGATCACACCGATGATGCCGGCCGAGGCAAGCAGGCTCGCGCCTAGGTGGCGAACCTCGGAAAAGAGCATCAGCACCGAGGAGAACGTCAACAGCCCGATCACGAAGTAGAGCACCCGGGTGGCCACGCGCACTTGGGTGTGAAGCTTGCGCGAACGCAAATCGGCGGCCGGATCCGCGCTGCGTGGGTGGTGGCGCAGAATCCAGTCGCCCACTGCCGCCACGCCCTGCCCGGCGGCGAGGCCGACCAGGCCAATGGCATAAATGGCCAGAACCCTATGAAGAAGAAGCCGATAGAAGTGGTGGATCGGGAAGCCTTCGACGGCAATCAGTCCGATCGCCGGAGCAAGGAAATAGGCAAATCGGGCAAGCCTGGGGAAGAGCACGACGGCCCACTCCCCGCGACCAATGCCGGTTTTCCGGCGGAGCCAAGTCAAACCGATTGCCACAAACCGTGCGAGAAACCACCAGAAAGCCAACGACCAGATGGCCTCCACCCCGACCACGATCGAGAGACGGGGCAGCCCATGCCCGGTAAAATGGCGAAGATAGTTGGATGCCGCCAAGAGGATCATGACGGCGGCGGTCCCCCAGAGACCCACCTCGACCGGGGGGAAGAGGGAGCTTAGGATTCCCTCCCGCCATCCCTCCGGCTCGTCCGGCGTCCGCCAGCGAATCGGCTTCCCTTGCCAACGCCCGACCAACCCTCGCAGCAGGCCGCCCAGCACCAGAAGCGCCAAGGCGGCCGACAACTCGCCCAGAGGCAGTTGCTGCCAATAATACCCTGGAGCATAAGCTACGGCAGTCATGCGAGCAGCGGGAAACCGGACTGGAGAAGGAAAGCCGACGGAAGCGAATCGCCTTATCCGTTCAACTTAAATTGAGTTAATCTCCTCTGCTCCGCGCCTGTCAAATGGTTTTGTCGCCCTCTCGCACAACCTCGCGACGAGACTGGCGGCTGAGGACTTTCCCGCTCTTGGTGATGCGAGTATACTCAGCGTTCATGTGCCTCCGGCGAGGTCCAGCCGGTCGCATCCTTTTCCCGAAACGGCGGACCGGCGGGTGACCATGCTCGGCGAATTCGATCCCATCTGGCGGCGTAGTCTCTCCCCGATCCGCAAGCCGCTCTTCCTGATCCTGGTTCTCTCGGTGCTTGCCTATTGGGCAGACCTCAGAACCCATGTCTTGAGGTCCATCGCCATGCCGGACCAGCCGCTTGCCCTCATGGGAGCCTTGATCGGAGTAGTTCTCGCCTTTCGGACCAACTTGGCCTATGCCCGCTGGTGGGAAGCACGCATCCTCTGGGGTCAGCTCGTAAACGCGTCGAGAAGCTGGCTGCGCCAAGTCAGGAGCTTCCTGGGCATGGCCGACCCTCAAAGCGTAGAGGGCATTCAGAGAGAACTCATCCTCCTTCAGGTTGCCTTCGTTCACGCCCTCCGCATGGAACTGCACGGGGAAGGAGAGTGGAGCGGGATTCTCCCCTTTCTCCCTTCTCCGGAGCTCGGAAAGAAGTTGGTCGGAGAACCAAAGGCGAGCTCTTTTCTCCTTGCTCAGCTAAGCCGTCGCATATCGGAGAGTTATGCCCAGAAAGCGATTTCCGGCTTTCAGTTCCTGGCCCTCGACCACACTCTAACCCGGATGACGGATGTGCAGGGCGGCTGCGAGCGCCTCCGAAACACGCCCTTTCCTCGGCAATATGACCGCTTCTTGGAAATCCTGACCTATACCTACAGCTTCCTTCTCCCCTTCGGGATTGCCGACGAGACCGGGGCTTGGGGAGTCGTCATCTCCCCGTTTGTCGCACTTATCCTGCTGATGTTGAATCAAATCGGACGCAATCTCGAAAACCCGTTCGAAGACAAGCTCGACTCCATCCCCCTCACAGCCCTTTCCCACAATCTCGAACGGGAGCTCCTCCATCCATTCGAGAACCCGGCGGCTGCGCGGCGGGCGACGTAGGTTTCGCGCAAGCATCGTGGATACTTCTCCGACTGGGATTCCCACGAACCATGCCGCGTCGCGCGAGAGTCAGCAAACACCCTCGCTGATCTCTTCATCTCTTCTTCAGCGCCTCGACCAGCTCCATTCCTAGATCGGGATTGAGCGCCAACAGCTTGGGGAGAATCTCCTGGGCCCGCTCCATACGGCCAAGCTCGACCGAAGCAAGACCGAGGCCGAGCCAAGCCCGCGCATCCCCTGGATTGCGGTCGACCGCCCTCTGGAACGCCGTCGCCGCATCCTCCGGTCTGGCGAGCCGGGAATAGACCTTTCCGACACCCTGCCAGATCGCGGCATCCGCCGGATCGAGCTCCTGCACTCGGTCCAGGGCCGCCAGCGCCTCTTGCCGCCTTTCCAGGGCGACATTGGCCTCCGCAACTCCCAGCCACGCCTGAGCGTCCGCCGGTCGGAGCCGGACCGCCCGCTCGAAAGAATCGGCCGCTTCCAGATACCGCTTTCGCTCCAAATCGACTCTCCCCAACTCGTACCACGCCTGCCCGCTCGAAGGACTAAGACGGACTGCTTGCCGAAAGGCGGCGCTCGCCTCCTCCGTTTGTCCGAGATGCCCTTTCGCCAAGCCGAACCCGAGCCAGACCCGAGCGTCGGACGACCTCCGGCGGAGCGCCTGCCCAAAAGCCACAGCGGCTTTCTCGTAATTCCCGTGCTGCAGGAGGGCCCAGGCAACTCCCTCCTCGCCTACCGTTTCCCTTGGGGAGGAAGGAGTAAGCTCCTCAACCTGTTGTCCTGCCCGGGAAGTCTTTGGAGCCTTTCCCGCCTCGACAATGGGCGCCACCTCTGTTGTTGCCGTAGCAGGCCGGAGGTCCGCTACGGCTCCTTGCTTGGGAGGCCCCGCGGACGGCAATACCGTGAGCTTTCCGATCGTTGCCACGGGAATGAGCAACTGACCCGGCTTAGCACGCGATCTTGTCGTCGCCACTCCCAGGACTTGCCCTTCGCTTCCCATCACGGGAGCTCCAGGGTAGAGGCGCACGACGGCCTCGGTCGCCACGAGCAGGCGCCCCGGCCCAAAAAGACTCTGCTCGACCAAAGCCGTGCCGAGGGAGACGGCGTTTCTGCCCGCAAAACGACTCGGGACGATCGCCAGGAGTTCCCCCGGATGAACGGAATGGGAAGCCGCGATGCGGAGATAGGGAAGTCCCTTTGCTTCGAGCTGCAGCAGCTCCCGATCATGCACCGGATCTCGCTCCAAAATACTCTGGACGCGGAAAATTCGCCCGTCCGCCGCCTGCGCCGATAAATCTTCGGCCTTCTTGCTTCCGTGGTCGTTGGTCACCAGCTTCCCGTCCGCAGAGGCAAGAAAGCCCGACCCCGCGGCTACGACTTTCCCGGAAGACTCCTTCTCCAAGACCAGCAGCACGGCCGGCTGCACCTTCTTCGCGAGAGCGATGGGGTCGAGGATCTGCCCAAAGGAGGATGCGGGCAGGATCAGGAAAAAGAGAAAAGAGTAGAGACCGAGCCTCCCGAGTTTCCACCCCCTGCTCCCGTCGCAGAGCGCAACCATGGTTCAACTGGTATAAACCCCTCGCCTTCGCGAGGCTTCCCACTCTTGTCCCGCTCTTGGTGCCCCGGGTAGGACTCGAACCTACGACCAAGTGATTAAGAGTCACCTGCTCTACCAACTGAGCTACCGAGGCAGATGGAATGGCGCTGTCGCAAATGAACACCTAGCCGAGAGGCCGCGCAAAAACAACTCTCTTTTGCACCCACCCGCGATCTTCAAAAGACGGGGCCGCTCAAATCAAAAAGCGAGACGGAACGCCGATCCTTCTTCAGAAGTTGACCCCAGTAGGAATCGGAAGGATGTACGACGGTGACCGGCTTTTCACCTCGATAGAGAGGTCTTCCTTCGTTGGCCCATTTGAAGATCCCGCCTTCCAAATACTTGGCTTCCGTGTATCCGGCCTGCTGGAGCCGGCGCGTGAAGGAAGCCGCCCGAAAGCCGACGGAATCGTAGACCACGATCCGTTGATCTTTGCGAAGCTCGTGCGAGAAGGTTCCCGTGCGCTCATTCGGAGAAACCCGGATTGCTCCCTTGAGATGGCTCACGTCATATTCATCGACCGTCCGCACATCGAGCAAGGCAGGACGCTCCTGGCGAGATCCGTCGAGCTCTTTCGCCAACTCTTCGGGGGAAATCGTCGGAACATCGGGGAAGCGGTCCCGGATCGCGGACAATACCCGCTCCCAAGAGAGCTCGGGCGGAGGAGCAACTAGGCTGCAGCCGCACAGGATCAAGCCAAGAACAAGCCAGACCGCGTGAAAAAGAAACGCTTGCGGTGAACTTTTTGCGCTCACTCGCCCACGATCTTTACGAGGACGCGCTTGCGCCGTTTCCCATCGAACTCGCCATAGAATACCTGTTCCCATGGCCCAAGATCGAGCCGACCTCCGGTGACAGCGACCACCACTTCTCGGCCCATGATTGTCCGTTTGAGGTGGGCATCCGCGTTGTCTTCGCCCACATTGTGTCGGTATTGGGAGTGGGGCTTCTCCGGAGCCAGCTTCTCCAGCCAGCGCTCCAAATCGTCGTGGAGCCCCTGCTCGTTATCGTTGATGAAGACGCTCGCCGTGATATGCATCGCGTTACAGAGGAGAAGCCCCTCTTGGATACCGCTCTTTTGGAGACAGCTTTCCAAGCGTCCGGTGACGTTGACGAAGCCTCGCCGAGCCGGCAACTCGAACCATAGTTCCTCCCGAAAGCTTTTCATCCGTCGGCAATCGGCTGCTTCACCGTCTGCTTAGGAAGCCGGGAAGAGAAGCGCCGATAGGAAGACTCCTTTTACCAGCGTTTTCGGCCTTTGCAAGCCCATCTGGGACTTCCCATTGGCTTTGGATTGACTATCAGTCCCTTCTACTTCTTTGCTGGAAAGGGCCAATGGGCCAATCAGAGATACCAGGGCATGGGACGCATTCCCCTTCTCACCACTGTCTTTCTTGTCATCGGCAATATGGTTGGGACCGGCGTCTTCACCAGCCTTGGATTTCAACTGGAGAAGCTGTCGACCGGCTTCTCGATTGCGTTCCTCTGGCTTCTCGGCGGGATCGCGAGCCTCTGTGGAGCGCTCTCCTACGGAGAACTTTCGGCCGCCATCCCCCGTTCCGGAGGAGAATATAGCCTTCTGCGCCGGATCTATCATCCGATGGTCGGTTTCCTGGCCGCCTTCCTTTCGTCGACGGTCGGCTTCGGCGCTCCCATTGCCCTCGCTTCCATGGCCTTCGGTGCCTACGCGTCCGCCGCCTTTCCCGGCTCCTCGCCAAGCGGGCTCGCCTGGGCGATCGCCACGTTGCTCACCTTGCTGCAACTCGGCCGCGTCGATCTCCGGGCTCGTTTTCAAGAAGCGGCAACCGGCCTCAAGGTTCTCTTGATCCTATTGCTTTCCGCTTCGAGTTTCCTGCTCACCCAGGGTCAACCCGTCTCCTTTGCTCCCACGGGGCCGGCACTGCACGAAATGACCGGAGCTTCCTTCGCCGCAAGCCTCGTCTACGTCATGTACTCCTATTCCGGGTGGAATGCCTCGGTCTACATCGCCGAGGAGGTGCGCAACCCGCAACGAACCGTTCCGCTTTCGCTGGCGATCGGCTCGACGATCGTCATCATCCTCTACGTGGCCCTCAACGTCGCCTTCCTCCACGCAGCGCCGATCACTCAAATGCGAGGGATCATCGAAGTCGGGATGATCGCCGGGCGCCACATCTTCGGAGAATCCGGAGGTCGGATCGTCGCCGGCGCGATCGCACTCGGGCTCCTCTCCTCGATCGCCGCCATGACCTGGATGGGACCGCGCGTCGCCATGGCGGTAGGAGAGGACTATCCCGCTCTCCGCTGGTTCTCTCATCGCAACCGGGAAGGCGTTCCCTCCCGCGCCCTGCTTTTCCAGTACGGCGTCGTCGTCTTGCTCCTGGCGACAGGAACCTTTTCCCAAATCCTCACCTATATCCAGTTCACCCTCACCCTCTCCT
>JAQUAR010000043.1 GCA_028687155.1 Methylacidiphilaceae bacterium
GCCAGGCCGCCGCCCGGTCCTTCTCCTCAACACGGCAAATCGCGAAAAAGTTCTCTTGCACCCGTCTTGCGGTCCCAGGCAACGGCAACAAGGGCGGCCCTCCCGCCAGGGGGGGCTGCGCAAGCTGCATGGGGCTCGCCTCCTCCGGAAGCGCCAAGGCATCGGCTTCCCCGCACAGAAAAGCCAAGACATCGAGCTCCGAGAGGGAGCCAAAAAGAGGAAAAATCATCGGCTGGGCACTCAGATAGGTGCCGTCGGGAGCGAGCGCATCCCCCCAACTCTCTAAATAATGAGCCATCGGAGCGTGCCAATGGCTCGCCAGTCCCGTCTCATCCGCCAACAAGCCGAAATGAATCACCTCCGGCACGCTCCGCTGGAGCCGGATCCAATCGAGCTCCACGGGTGCCGTGTAGACGGGATTGGCTCCGAGAATCAGGAGCGACCGGACATTCTCCTTGCGGATCTCTTCTGCGACCGACTCGATCGACCGTGCCTCGTCCTCCAAGGCAGGAATCAGGTCGAGAGCCGAACGCTTTTCGAAAGCGGCATTGATGGCCAGGACAAGCAGGTGAACGGGAAATGGATATTCCCGACCCACCACCACCAGGGGCCGCTTGGCTCCCGCCAAGTCCTGCGCTACAGCTTTCGCCCACTTTCGAACCGGCTCACCCCAGGTGTCACCCGCCCCCCGGCCAAACGGCTCCAGCGGGGATAGGCCCACCGCTCCCAACTCCCGAGCGATCAGCGCAAGGACGGCCGGCTGATCCCCTGCCTTCAGGGCGAGCCGATGATCCGCGATCGCTCCCGTGGAAGTCAGCCGATCCTCCAGGACGTAGATCCGGCTCATCGGGTCGCCGGGATTCCGCAGCCTGCGGCGTGCAGCGATGCCACTCACGGCCCACGGCCCTTCCGCATCCCCCGAAGCAAAGTCGCACCCCACCGAAAGGATCACATCCGCTTCCGCCCAGCGCGGAAGAAGGGAGAACCGCTTGTCGAAAAGCGACTGGGTGGCCGCGAACCGATCCCCGTTTCCCAAGGGGTCATAGGTGCAGAGGAGCGCTTCCGGGAATCTCCGCTGAAATTCCGCCCGGATGGCGGAGATGGTCGGAGAAACGGTTGGTTCGACCAGGACGGCGAGCCCGGCTCCCTTCCTTTCCCGCCAGGCAGCGCTTCCTTGGCTGAAAAAGTCCACAAACCGCTCGCGGGTCGTGGGATAGGCGTTGTGCTGAAAGCCTGCCGCCCGATCCGGATCGTAGAGATCCAGGATCGAAGCTTGAATCTGCGGAGTCAGTCCCGCGTCGGAGAAGAGCCGGTTTGCCTGAAGATGCGTGGGCCGGCCCTCGTAGGTCGTCACAAAAAGAGGGACTCCCCCATAGGGAGCGGGAACGACCGTCGCATAAAGCAGCGGCTTCCCTGGCACCACCCACTCGGGACTGGCCGTATAGGGGACCAGATGGCCCTCCGGACGTCGACAGCCGGCCAAGCCGACTCCGCCAAGGGCGAAAGACGCCCCCATGAGCCGGAGGAAGGTCCGACGGTTGATCGGATCCCAGGCAAAATCCTCCGGCGGCTCGGTTGCGTCGAGGTGAGATGCTCCTCCACCGGGAGGGAAGACATCGCCCTTGTGCGTGCTCGGCCTGATTTTCCTCAGATCCATCCGTTCCTCTTTTCCTTCAACCCGCTACCGGTGACAAGCCGAGCAGTTCTCCGACGGCTTGATTTTCTCCTGCTCGACCAGATGCATACCCATCTCGATCTGCTGCTGCCCGGTCGGTGGCACCCAAGCCAGATCAAAGACCTTGTCTTCAGGGCGAAGGAAGTATTCCGGATTCCGATGACAATCCAGACACCAGCTCATGCTCAGGGGCGCCTTATGATAAACCGTCCTCATCAAGTTCACCTCCCCATGGCAGCTAAAGCAGCTCACGCCGCGGTTCACGTGGGCAGAGTGGTCGAAATAGACGTAATCCGGCAGTTGATAGATCCGAGCCCATCGCACGGGCTCCCCACTCTCCCAGCTCTCCCGCAACTCGGCCAGCTTCGGACTGTCGGCTTTGACCATCCGGTGACAAGCCATGCAGGTTTGGGTCGTCGGGATGTTGGAAAAGCCACTCTTTTCCACAAAGCTGTGACAGAAGCGGCAATCGAGTCCGAGACCGGTTACATGCAGGGAGTGATCGAAGGGGATCGGCTGCTTCGGCATGTAGCCCACCCGCGTGTACTTCGGGGTGAAGTAGTACGCGATTCCGGCAACCGTCAGAACGCCAATGATGAGAATTCCGACGACGATCTTCGGTGGAAGCTCATTGGCCGCTTTCCCGAAGAGATTCGCCATTCCTTAACCTTACATCCGTGCGGTTCTACAAGGGAGCACCCCTCCCATCCGGGTTTCACCCGTTGCGGAAGCTCTCCTCTCGTGACAAAAGACCGGCTAACACAGCCCCTCCGGGGCAACAAGCCTTTTAGCGGAGAGGATGAGCAAAACCACGAACGCAGCCGTTACCCTCTTCCGCCTTGCCTCTGGCAGGGGAGAGAATCGAACTCTCGACCAAGGGCTTATGAAACCCCTGCTCTGCCGCTGAGCTACCCTGCCCTGGCAAATGTTTCCCTTGCTGCCGGATTTCCGCAGCAAGCGCGGCTCTCTGCCGGCAGAGCCAAACTCCTGCTATTCTTTTTAGAGCACGGGGAAGGTCAACACAAATTCTGGGACCACCCACCGTGGAGAAAGAACTTTGCCTTTGGTGGAATCCCTCTACAATCCTTCCCAGCTCGGCGGGCTGTGGCGCAGTCTGGTAGCGCGCTTGGTTCGGGACCAAGAGGTCCAGGGTTCAAATCCCTGCAGCCCGAGAGGCTCACTCATGGTGCGCTTGGCAAGGCAATTACCCGCCTCGTTCGAACTCGATTCCGAGTCTTGGCAATCTTTCCCCGCCCTTACCGCAGTCGGCCTTCCTCACGCCTTCTCCCTGCGGACCTGCCGTATCGATCTCCCTCCCCCTGTTCGCGACCTGGGGCTTGACCCAGACCGCCTCGTCGGAGCCGAGCAGACCCACGGCAATGGAATCGCTTTCGTCGAAAGACCCACGCCTCTCTTCTACCCGAATGTAGATGGTCTGCTCACGGCATGCCGAGGGGTCGCTCTCAAAATTCGCGTGGCGGATTGTGCCGCCGTCTACCTCTTCGATCCGGAGCTTCCTGCCGTCGGAATCGTCCATTCCGGACGCAAGGGGAGCGAAGCGCAAATTGTCAAGAAGGCCATCGAGAGCTTCCGGAGCCGTTGGGGCAGTCCAGCCGAGCGCCTGATCCTCCAGGTCAGCCCGTGCATTCGTCCTCCCCACTATGAAGTCGACTTTGTGCAGCAGATCCGGGAACAGGCCTTAGGAATGGGAGTTCGCGATTTCTTTGACTGCGGCATCTGCACCGCATGCCACCTCGATCGTTATTTTTCCTTTCGGGCGGAGAAGGGGGTCACGGGGAGAATGTGGGCGGTCGCCATGCTTCCTCCTTGAGACGGACTAAATCGATCGGCCTACCTCTATAGCAACCCCTGTCGGAGCATCTCCGTAGCGATCTGCTCGGCTTCTTTTTTCTGCTCCCCGTTCTTTTTGGCCTTCCAGGCCTCGAAGGATTTCCCGTCCGCCGCATCGGCTCCGCTGAGGGCGATCTCCTGAATCTCCCGATAGGGGATACTCACCGAGCCCTGGCCGTCCGGAAGCATCACCTGGACAGAGGCGTCTTCTCCGTCTCCAGACCGGTTAAAGAGATACCCACTTAGGGAGCGTTCCCCAGCAAGGCGCAAGGTCACGTCTCCCCGATAATGGAACGCCCTCTCTATCTGTTCGGCCAGCCCTCCCGAGGGTGGAAAAGCACCTTCGGAAGGGTTCGGATTCTCTTCCATCTTGACAGCCTCTCTCTTCGCTCGGGCTTCGCCCTCTGGCTCAGACCATGACCGTTTCCTTCTCTTTCTCCGGATGCAGCGGCTGCTGCTTGTCTCCATCCGAAGAGGTCGAGCTTCGACCGTTGCCCAAGCTGGCTCGAATCGTGCGCAGCAAGCCGGCGAAGGAACCAAACGTATCGTTTACCGCACTAGGCTCGTATCCGGAATGAACCATGCAATCGACACAGTGTGGATTTCCGCTACGCCAGCCGTACTCTTCCCAGCGAGTCGTCTCCAAGAGCTCCTGAAAGCTCTTTGCATAACCTTCCTGGAGGAGATAACAAGGGCGCTGCCAACCGAAGATGTTGTAGGTCGGATTCCCCCAAGGGGTGCAATCGTAGTCGATCTTTCCCTGGAGGAACTCGAGAAAAAGAGGAGAGAGATTGAACTTCCAGCTCTTCTTTCGATCGCGAAAGACCTCCCGGAAGAGCGCCTGGGTCTTTTCCCTCCTCAGGAAGTGTCCTTGATCGGGAGCCTTCTCGTAGCTGTATCCGGGAGAAAACATGATTCCCTCGATGCCCAGTTTCATCGCCTCATCGAAGAACTGGCGAATCCGCTCCGGATCCGCACCGTCAAAGAAGGTCGAGTTGACCGTCACGCGAAATCCACGACGAACGGCTTCCTGAATTGCCGCGACTGCTGTCTCGTAAACCCCGTCCCGACAGACCGACTCGTCATGATCTTCCCGAAGCCCATCCAGATGAACGCTGAAGGTAAGAAATTGCGACGGGCGGAAGAGATCGAGCTTCTTCTTCAAAAGAAGGGCATTGGTGCAGAGATAGATATATTTCTTGCGCTCGATCAGCCCTTCCACGATCCGGTCGATCTCCTTGTGAATCAGCGGCTCGCCGCCCGGGATGCTCACAATGGGCGCGCCGCACTCCTCGACTGCCGCCCAACACTGCTCCGGGCTCAGCCGACGGTTCAGGATGTGATCGGGATACTGCACTTTCCCGCACCCCGCACACGCGAGATTGCACCGAAAGAGCGGTTCGAGCATCAGGACGAGCGGATATCTCTTCCGGCCGGTAAACCGTTGTTTGAGGATATAGGATGAAACCGTCCAAATTTGCGAGAGCGGAACCATAAACCTTTGAGGGTACGACGAGGAATCGGACTGTCAATCTTCGAAAACGATTCCTTCCCCTTCCGTCGGCTCCGAGCGAGCGCGATACAATCGGCGAATCCACTCTCTGCCAATCAGGAAAGCGCGCCTCTCTCCAGCGGCCTTTGCTTATCCCAGCCCGCTTAGGAGGGCTTCTTTTCCTCTCGAGGAATCACCCCGTTGGGCGGAGGAGTCGGCGCCGAGGGAGGAGAAGAAGCCTGCTCCGCGGACGAGGAGACGCCTGTGCCGGGCTCCCGCAGGGAGTGGTGAATCTCCCGCTCAAAGTCTTCGCGGGCCTTATGGAATTCGCCCAGCGCTTTGCCGACTCCGCGAGCGAGCTCCGGGAGCTTCTTGGCGCCAAAGAGAAGGAAGACGACGACGAAGATCCAAAACCATTCCGAACCCGACGGCAGACCGAATGCCAACCAGAGCATGATCGACTTTACGCTCTCCTGGAGCTTTTGCAAACTCGCATGCGTCGGACATCCCCGAAATGGGGTTCCGTATCGCACCTTGGGCCACGACCGCCCTCAAAAAGGAGAGCAAAACGCCGAGCCGTGGATCAGGTCGCAGGCGGCGGGACCCATTTTCCCTCGTCGCCGATCAGCGCGATCAACGAATCGACCGCTTGCTCTTGCGGAATGTTGAAACGAACCGCCTTCTTCCCGATGTAGAGATTCACCTTACCCGGGGCGCCGCCGACGTAGCCGAAATCGGCATCCGCCATCTCCCCGGGACCGTTGACGATGCACCCCATCACGGCAATCTTCACCCCTTTGAGATGTCCGGTAGCCGCCCGGATGCGCGCCGTCGTCTCTTGCAGATTGAAGAGAGTCCTGCCGCAGGAGGGGCAGGCAACAAAGTCGGCCTTGAAGCTACGGTTGCCGGTGGCTTGAAGGATATTGTAGGAAAGCTGCAGCGCCTTCTTCGGATCGGGCTCGCCGCGAAGCAAGATGGCATCTCCGATGCCGTCGCAAAGAAGCCCTCCGAGTTGGAGCGCACTGTTGAGCAGCGATCGCAGAGGATCGGTCTGTTCGCCGGGAAAGAAGGTGTCCTTGAGCAGAATCGGATGACGCACCGGAATGCGGGCCGCCAGCATCCGGAAGGCGAAGAGCGGCGGATAGGAGCACCCGTCCCGCACGGTCACCAGCCGGGACGGTCCAGTCCGCAGAGCCGCCAGCGCCTCGGAGTCTTCGGGATCCACCTCTACGATGCGATCTGCCCGGTAGGCGAGCTCGGGAACGGTTTCCGTGTTCCGAGAGCCCTCTTCCAGGGCGGCGAAGTGCTCCTCGAGCACGGCGACACGGACCGGCTCTCTTCCACCCACCTCTGGATGCCCCTCCCACGGCTGCGACGCCCTCCGCTCGAACGAAAACGGGTCAAAAGGCGGCAGGATCGCCTCCTTGGGGCGTGGAGCTTCGGCAAATGGCGCAATGAGGGAGCGCAACGCATAGGCCACGGGGATTTCCCGAACGCTGTCCTCAGTCAAGGAGACACGGATCGTATCGCCGATTCCATCCGCCAAAAGAGCCCCGATGCCTATGGCGCTCTTTACTCTTCCGTCTTCCCCGTCCCCCGCCTCCGTCACGCCGAGATGAACCGGATAATTCCAATCCGGCCCCAATTCCTGGAGGGTTGCGACCAGCCGTCGATAGGCCGAGATCATGATGCGCGGATTGGAGGCCTTCATCGAAAAGACGATCCGGTGGAAACCCGCCTTCCGGCAAATCCTTGCATACTCCAAGGCACTCTCGACCATTCCCAGAGGCGTATCTCCGTACCGGTTGAGAATCCGATCGGACAGACTTCCGTGATTGGTTCCGATCCGCATGGCGATTCCCCGCTGCAGGCAGAGTTTCACGAGCGGCAGGAAGGCTGCTTCCAGCTGTTCGACGGCGGATGCGTACTCGGAATCGGTATAACTCCGAACCAGAAACTTCTTTCGATCCGCATAGTTGCCCGGATTGATCCGAATCTTGTCTACCCACCGGGCAGCCTCCAACGCCGCCTCGGGCTTGAAATGGATGTCTGCTACGAGCGGCACGGGACTGCCGCGGCGATGAAGCGCCTCCCGCACCGCCCGAAGGTTAGCAGCATCCTTCACCGTGGGAGCCGTGATCCGGACGAGCTGGCAGCCGGCATCGGCCAACTCAAGAGCTTCCCGCACGCAGGCTTCGGCGTCCATCGTGTCCGAGGTCAGCATCGACTGGATGACGACGGGCTCTCCCCCTCCGATCACAATCGGACCGACCGGCACCTCCCGCGAACTGCGTTTCAGATACCGAGTGACATCGGGAACATAGGAAGGAGGCAGGCGGGTCATGGCGATTGGGGCTCCGAGGAGGGGGCTCCTGGATGAGTGCTGGCCGGAAAGTGCATCTCCGGACCTTTCCCGCCGCCTCTCCATGGCAGATCTTGAACGTCGAAAAAGGTGACGTAGAGGATGAAGCCTACGATGAGAGTCGCAAAAATAACCTGCAGCGCCTCCAGCACGCGGAGGTTGAGCGGCCGGCCGCGCACCCATTCCGCAAGGGAGAGGAGGATATGTCCTCCATCCAAAACAGGGATGGGCATGAGGTTGAGGAGGGCCACATTGACATTGAAAAGCACGCTGAACCAGAGTGCCAGGCGCCAGCCGTAGGGACTCTGAAACAGCAGATAGTACAAGCGCATGATGCCCACCGGTCCAGAAAGATGCTGCGGCTTGATGTCTGAGCGGGGAGAGAGCATGGCCGCCACGGTGCTGGTCATTGCCCGTACGCTGGCCAGAATCTGCTCTTGCGGGTTCGGATGAACGATGCTCATCGTTCCCGCCAGGTCCCACTGCAGTCCGATTCGGGGCACGGTCTCAGAGACCGGCACCTCAGGCACGATCTCCACCGACCGGCTGCGCCCTTCCCGGACTACCTCGAGCGAGAGAGACTTGCCCGGATGCTTGATCATGTAGTCGTTGAGCGCGATCGGAGAAAGCAAGCGCACTCCGTCGACGGAAAGAACCTGATCTCCCGGCCGCAAGCCCGCTCCCGCCGCAGGACTCTTTGGGAAAACCCGTGCGATCGTTGGCGTCTCTTCGGGTAGGATCAAGATTTGTCGCAATCCCTTTCTCTGCAGGAATCCGCGTTCCTCCCGAACGGGAGCCACAGAAACCGAGAGGACCTTCCCTTCCCGTTCGAGTGTGATCGGGATCTCGGATCCCTCGCTTCGGACGATATTCCATGTGATGGCGGTGTCGTCCATGCCCTGGAAGCGATGCACCGGGTGGCCGTCCACCAGAAGAAGCCGATCTCCCGGCTTTAAGCCCGCCTTTTCCGCCGGCGAGTCGGGGAAGACGTAGCCGATCGTCGTTGTCGCCTCGCCCTGGCTCACCGGTCGGCCGACCACCCAGACAATCAGGGAAAAGACGACCGCCAACAGGAGATTGGCTACGGGACCGGCCACCGCGACCAGAATCTTGTCCCACGGCTTGACGGGAGGAAGAACTTCTGCGCCCGATTCGCTTCTTCCTTCGAGCAGTTCGGCTCCCGCCATTTGGGGAAGCGCCACGAACCCGCCCGCAGGGATCCAGCCCAACGCATAGACCACGCCGCCCACCTCCTTCTCCCAAATGGGCGCACCGAACCAGATCTGGAAGCGCTCCACACGCAGGCCGCGGCTGCGGGCTGCCAGGAAGTGCCCCAACTCGTGGACGACAATCAAGACGTTGAAGAGAAAGAGAACCTCAGCAAAGGTTCCCGCAAAACGCGCGATCTCGCCGAAGGACAACATGTTTAA
>JAQUAR010000044.1 GCA_028687155.1 Methylacidiphilaceae bacterium
TAGCCATAGACCAGCTCGCTTCCCAGGGCGGAAAGGACGATGCGGGAGAGCGCAGCCCATGGCCCAAGCCCCATGAGGGCCCAGGCTTGGGATCGATGATCCAGCAAGATCCGAGCCAACGATCGAAGATCCTCGGGCTCGCGAAGCCGCAGAGCAATTTTCGCCCAGTCCGGCGCAACTCCTTCCAGAAAGGAACAATACTCCAGAATCCGATCCTCGCCCGGGCTGCCCTCCAGCCAATGAATGGAGAGAATCCGCCATTTTCCCTCCGAGCGAGCGCGCTCCCACCATTCCTGCAACCGGGGAAGGGAGCGATACTCCACATCCAGCGCGTCGATCCATGGAAAAAGCTCATCGAGCAGCCTCTCCCGTTCCGCCTGCGCCCATTGCCGGCGTCCTCCTTCCTCCCGGACACGCAGCGTCAGAAGTGCGGGTCGGGAGCGCTCGGCCAGGTGGGCGCACACCTCTCGGAGCGGGACCCCGTCTTCCAGAAGGGCGTCGAGCCTCACCTCCACGAGATTAGCGGGGGACTCCGTCGACTTGAGAAAGGATAAGCCCCTCGCCGTCGTGATGGTGCCAACGATCCACGGGCCTTGCGGCCACTTGTCCTCTCCGCCCCACTGCGGCTCGGCCGTTCTTTGCATGGCCATACTCAATGGACCGCACGTTCGTGACCGACCGAGAGTTTCCCAGAGGAAGATCTGCGCGGGCCAAGAGAGGACGATTTACCGAGACTTTCCTTTTTTCTAGCAATCCCCCTCATTTTTTTTCAAGCTACCAGTGTACTCGTGAACAATCCATCTCTACTCGACTCCACCACTTCCCTGAAGAAAGATCCTTCTCTCCCGGAACGCAACGAGCAAACCCGAAAGGCGCCTTCCGGACCCTGGGAATGGGCATCTTCGGCGCTCTCGAGCGATATCGGCATCGACCTAGGAACCGCAAATACGCTGGTCTATATCCGCGGCAGAGGCATCGTCCTTCGGGAACCTTCGGTCGTCGCCGTACATCTAACGAGCAGACAAGTAGTCGCCGTCGGCGGGGAGGCCAAACGGATGTTGGGCCGCACCCCGGGCAATATCCAGGCGATCCGTCCGATGAAGGACGGGGTCATCGCGGACTTCCAGCTCACCGAAGAAATGCTCAAGGCCTTCATCCGCAAAACCCAAACAAAGTTTTCCTTCCGGAGGCCGCGTATCGTCGTCGCCGTGCCGAGCGGGATCACCGAGGTCGAGAGACGGGCGGTCGAAGAATCGGCTCGGCACGCCGGAGCTCGCGAGGTCTATCTGGTCGAAGAGCCGATGGCGGCCGCCATCGGCGTAGGTCTACCCATCCAGGAGGCTTCCGGCAACATGATTGTTGACATTGGGGGCGGCACGACCGAGGTGGCAATCATCTCCCTTTCCGGAATCGTCTACTCCCGCAGCGTCCGGGTAGCGGGTGACGAACTCGACGAGAGTATTTCCAATTATCTACGCCGAGCCTATAACCTGATGATCGGCGAGCGCACGGCGGAAGAGATCAAGATGAGGATCGGTTCTGCCCATCCGCTGGAAACCGAGACCGTGATGGAGGTGCGCGGACGCGACTTGGTCGCCGGTCTTCCGAAGACCTTGACCATTACTTCGCAAGAAGTCCGGGAAGCGATGATGGAGCCACTCTCCGTGATCGTGGAATCCGTTCGGATTACGCTGGAACGTTGCCCTCCGGAGCTCTCAGCCGACCTCCTCGAGAGGGGAGTGGTCCTGGCCGGAGGGGGTGCCCTTCTCCGCGGCCTCGATCGCCTTCTTACCGAGGAGACTTCCTTGCCGGTACATGTTGCCGAGGATCCGTTGAGTGCGGTCGCGGAGGGAACGGGAAAGGTTCTGGAAGAGTACTCCATTCTCCAAAAGGTTGGCCGGCCTGAAGGTCGCCGGTGAGCTAGGAGCAGTGCCCAACCTTTCTGCGGTTCCGGAAGTTTGCGCGCACCATGTCCGTTGACGAAGATCCCCGTATTCCCACGCACGGAGAACCTACCGTCGAGCCTCGCGGCAGGGTGGGACGCGCACCCCTCTATCTGGGGGCCGCCTCTCTCTTTCTCCTGCTGATTGGACTGGCGCTTCCCCGTGCCTGGGAAGGACCGCTGCACCGGGTCGGGCTCGAAATGGCTTCCCCCTTCCTTTCGGTTTGGGATCGCATCGCAAAGACCTGGGAGGATTTTGAGCTGGGGAGCAAGACCCTGACGGAGGTCCAGGCCGAACTCAAGCAGTTGCGGGTCCGAAATGCCGAACTGGCGATGCGGAATAGCTATCTTAGCCACCTGCAGGAGGAAAATGATCGGCTGCGGGAGATGCTCTCCTTCCGCCACAACTCTACCTTTCACTTGCTCTCCTGCCGGGTGATCAGCCGCGATCCCTCCAACTGGTGGAGCAATATTTACGTCGACGTGGGTTGGGGTGACGACAGCCGCCTCTCCTCCGATCTTCCGGTCGTTACCCCTCGGGGGGTGGTGGGCAAGACCGGAATCGTCGCACACAATCTCACCCAAATCATTCTGCTCACCAATGAGAACTGCAAGGTTTCGGCGATCAGCGAGAGTTCAAAGGATCAAGGACTTGTGGTCGGTGCAGGCACATCGGCGGACAACAAGCCCTACGCCCGTATGATCTATCTTCCCAGGAACGCCCAGGTTGCCGCAGGGGAACGCGTACTGACCAGCGGGTTGGGCGGGGTTTTCCCCGCCGGGCTCTATGTGGGAAGCATCACACAGGTGTTGCCCTTGGAAGCCTCACGCTCCTTCGGCCTCTACCGAGAGGCCACGGTCGACCCTGGAGTCGATCTGACGCAGCTTTCCGAGATGTTTGTCGTCTTGTCGGGCCGGTAGGACGAACGGTCCACCTGTCTCGCTTTCCGTTGCTATCCCTACCCCGAGGCGCTATAGAAAAGAGAACCATGGGGATGGCTGGCCGAAGGTTAGGAATTCCACGACTGACCGGAGTAGCCAGGACCACGTCCGCTGCCCTCGACAAGGAAATCGGGAGGGCACTCGAATCCGATGCCGCCCCTAGCTTATCGAAACGCAGCGTAGAGTGGATGGATTGACGACAATGGCGGCCGGCGGAGTCTGGGAGCGCTCGTGGGGCGCAGGTCTGGTTCGCAAGGCGATCTGCGCACTGCCAGCTCTCGTCTGCTTGGCGTTTTGCATCGTCGCCGTGCCCCTGCAGATGATTCTTCCGAGCCTTCCGTTGATCCCAGCGAAGCCGGATCTGCCAGCAATGGTGATCGCCTATGCCGCCTTTCGACTCCCTCTGATCCCTTCCTTCGGTCTTGCCGCGCTGGTTGGATTCTGGCGCGATCTGCTCACAGCGGGCCATATCGGTCCATGCGTACTCGCCTTTACCCTGACTTCGATTCTGGTCTTTCTGCTGCGGCAGGGTTTGTTCCTGCACACCATCTGGATTTTTCCAGGAGTCGTCGCTCTAGCCACATTCGTGATTCTCGGGACGGCATACGCGCTCCAACTGCTGGAGCATCGCGAATGGATCTGGTCGGCAGCCTCCTGGGGTGGGTTTGGGATTTCCTCGCTCCTCACCGCAGTCGCGAGCCTCCCCATGGGATGGCTATTTGACTGGAGTTGGGGGCTGCTCCTGCCCAGAACATCCGTCGATAACGAGGACGATCTGCTGGAGATCGAACTGTTGTGAGGAATCCGCTCGCCTCTCCACCGCCCTACCTGCCGAAACTCCGTGTCGGAGTCGTCGCCGTGGTGATTGCGGCCTGCCTGGGACTCTTGATCGCCCGCCTATGGGTTCTCCAGGTCATCGAAGGGCAGACTTATGCGAATCGACTAAGGAATCAGACCACGATCGCCCTTCGTCTGGACGGCGCCCGCGGTCCCATTCTCGACCGAAACGGCATCGCTCTTGCCGAAAACCGTGCCACCTACGAAATCGATCTCTACCTCGATCAGCTGGTGCGCGACTATCCAAAGCGCCACCGTGGCCGCGTGCCTAGGATCCAAGTGGAACGGAGGATGGGCGGGGCAACGCTGCTTCGCAAGGAGCCGGATATCTATCGAGTGGTCATGACCGATCTCATTCCGATCGCCAACGCTCTTCATCTCGAAGTCAAGCTCGATCCCAAGGATCTCCAGCGCCACTATTTCACCAGCCCCACCGTCCCCTTTCGCTTTGCGTCTGATCTCAGCTACGTGACCGTTGCTCGCTTTGCCGAGCAAAACTTGGGAGTTCCCGGGATCGACGTCGCCGTGCGCCCGGTACGCCACTATAACTTCGGTGCCTTTGCCTCCCATATCCTCGGATATGTCGGACCTCCCGGAGACAAGGAGCGCCTCGGGCCTGACGGCTACGACCTTGAGACGATGGGCCGAATCGGCGTCGAACGGTTGATGGATGGGCAACTGCAAGGAAAGCCGGGCGGGAGAATTCTCCGCGTCAATTATCGAGGCTACATCGTCGCCGAAGAGGGATACACGAGCCCGAACCTGGGCGCTTCGGTCTACCTGACTCTCGATGCGCGGATTCAAGCGATCGTTCAAGAGGCGCTCCGCACCGTGGGTCGCGGAGCGGCGATCGTCATGGACCCGAATACCGGGGACATCTTGTCGATGGCTTCGGTTCCCGATTTCGATCCGAATGGGTTCGTTCCCAAAATCAGCCAGGAAGACTGGAAACACCTCACTTCCGATCCGACAAGACCGCTCGTCAACCGGAGTGTCTCACCCTATTCCCCCGGCTCCACGTTCAAAGTGCTGGTTTCCCTGGCAGCGCTGAAATATGGAGCCATCACTCCCCAGATGCAGATCTTTTCTCCGGCCGCGATCGACATCGGCGGGCACCTCTTCCATGACTGGACCAAGACCGGACGCGGCAACATCACCCTCGACGAAGCGCTCCAGTATTCGTGTAATACGTTTTTCTATCAAGTGGGCATACGCACCGGAATCAAGCACTTGGACGAGATGGCAGAGCTCTGCGGCTTCGGGCAGCCTACCGGGCTCTCCTATCTTGGTGAGTCCCCGGGCATTTTGCCCGGCCCGGCATGGATGAGAGTCGAGCATCCCCGGGAACGGTGGACGACCGCCCATACGGCCAACTTATCCATCGGCCAAGGCTTCTTGGAAGTGACTCCGCTTCAGATGGCGCTTCTCATGGGAGCGGTCGCCAACGGCGGCACCCTCCTCTACCCACGGCTCATCGTCGGAGTCTCCGATTCTCAGGGCCACCAGCTTGCTTCCATTCCTCCCCGACCGCGCGCCGATCTAGGATTGCGGCCGCAAGATCTGAATGCCATCCGCAAAGGCCTGCTCGCCGTGGTCGAAAGCGGAACCGGCCACTCCGTGGCCATTCCTGGCATCGCCATCGCCGGCAAGACCGGTTCGGCCCAGGCGAAGCGCCGGTGGAACGGAAAGCTCTACAACGACACCCGTGCCTGGTTTATCGGTTTTGCCCCGTATGAACATCCGAAGTACGTGGTCTGTGTGATGGTGGAAGGAGGCATCGGGGGAGGAGCAACGGCTGGTCCGATCGTGCATAAGATCATGGAGGGCATCTTGGCGCTGGAGCGAGACGGCTCCGCCCCGCAACTGGTCTATTTTAACCCGGCCCAGGGCAACTTCAACGGCCTGACGGAGATTCAGCCCAAGGTCGACACCCCGCCGACGGTTCGTCCGCCCACTCCGGTTCACCAAGAGGAAGGCCCTCGGGACAATTCTTCCTCGGACGAAGGGTAGGAAGAATGATCATGGTGGAAAAAGAGCGGCTTGGCTTTCTCACAAAGCTGGCGCGTTTCGATTGGTCCCTCTTGGTGGTCGCAATCGCGTTGTCGGTTTTCGGGATCGTCGTTGTCTATAGCGCGACCTACTCGAGCGAGAGCCAAGACTTTCGCAACGCCGCTTTTTCCCAGACCATTTGGCTACTGACCGGCACGGCGGTTTTCTTTGGCCTATCCTTTATCGACTACCGGAATTGGGTGAAGTGGGGATGGCTCTTTTTTCTCCTCTCCCTTCCCGCGCTCTTCCTCGTGCTCGGGGTCGGGCAGACCGTCAACGGCGCCAAGAGCTGGCTGCGGATCGGTCCGATCAGCTTGGAACCCGCCGATTTGACGAAGGTAGGCTTTGTTCTCTTCGGCGCTTGGTGGCTTGTCCGAACGAAGAGCCGCGGCTTCGTTTTCGCGGCCCCCCTTGTAGCGGCCATGGCTCTCCCCACGCTTTTGATCTTGAAGCAGCCCGCATTGGGTTCCGCAGGGGTCTTTTTGCCTCTCTGCTTCGGGATCCTTTTCGTCGGCGGCTTGAGAATGCGGTACGTCTTTCTCGGGGTGCTCTGCCTGCTTGGCGTTCTGGTTTACGCCTATTGGGGGGTGGGCAAGCTCGGTTGGGACATTCCGGGACTCAAGCCCTACCAGATGAACCGGATTCGCACCTTCTTCGATCCGACCCTCGACCCCCTGGGCGCGGGTTGGACGATCAACCAATCCCTGATTGCGATCGGCTCCGGAGGGATGAGCGGTAAAGGATATCTAAAAGGCACTCAGAACATGCTGGGCTTTCTTCCGAAGAACATCTCTTATACCGACTTTATCTTCTCGGTGGTGGGAGAGGAGTGGGGATTTTTGGGCGGCGCGGCCGTGATCGCAGGGGAATGTGTTCTGCTCCTGCTCTGCCTCCGCATCGCCTTTGCCGCTCGGGAGCCTGCCGGCCGTGCCATCGCCGTCGGCATCGCCACGATTCTTTTTACGCATGTTTTTGTGAACGTCGGGATGACGATCAAGGTGGTGCCTATTACAGGCATCCCCTTGCCTTTCATTAGCTATGGAGGAACCTTCCTCATCAGTTGCCTGGCAGGATTGGGCCTAGTGGAGAGCGTATGGATCCATCGGAAACCCGAAGAAACGAATTTAGGTGGAGCGTGACGGCACTGATCCGTGTTTTCGTTACCATCTCAAACCGGCTTGCCGCCGTGGCGAAGGGAAGGGGGCTGCCGCAGATGGCGGAGCCGCCCCCTAGTCCGCGGCTCGAGCAAAACTCACCGAAAAGCCCCCGGCCGGAAAGGCCCGCTGCCTGCGGTGGCAGGCAGCAGAAAGGGCAAGTAAAGAAGGAGACCATTTATGATTTTCGATCGAATCCGGCGTTGGGTCCGTCTCAAGCCGAATGCGGACAGAAAAGAGATCGCCATCACGTGCGAGCCGCTGGAGTACCGGGTTGCTCTCTTGGAAGACGGCCAACTCGAGGAGTTGGCGCTTGAACGGCGGGAACAGCGCGGGATCGCGGGCAATATCTACAAAGGCCGAGTCAATAATGTCGAACCCGCCCTGAAGGCCCTCTTCGTCGACATCGGAGTGGGGAAAAACGCCTTTCTCCATTATTGGGACGCAATTCCCGCCGCGCTCGATGGAAGCTTTGAAACGGTCGAGCGACGCAAACACAAGAGCAGGTCACGCGCCCCTCGCGCCGAGGATATCCCCAGAATCTATCCGGCCGGCTCCGAGGTAGTCGTCCAGGTCACCAAGGGTCCAATTGGCACAAAGGGGGCACGAGTCACGACCAACATCAGCCTTGCGGGCCGCTATCTCGTGCTCAGCCCATTCAGCGAGCAGTTCGGCATTTCCCGGAAAATTGACAACCAGAAGGAGCGGGCACGTCTCCGCAAGATTCTCGATTCGCTCGAGGTGCCCGATGGGATGGGCTTGATCTTTCGCACGGTGGGCGAGGGTGCCCGGGCGCGCTACTTCGTTCGCGATCTCGCCCTGCTTCTTCAGCAGTGGCAGGAGATCAACGAAAAGATCCGCTCTCTTTCCGCGCCCAGCCTCGTCTATGAAGAGTCGGACCTCGTCCAGAGGACGGTGCGGGATTTTCTGACCGAAGACGTCGAGCGCATTCTCGTCGACGACGAAGAGGAAGCAAAACGGATACGAGAGATGGTCGCCCTCATTTCCTCTCGATCCCAAAAAAAGATCGTTTCCTACAAAGACCCCGTGCCTCTCTTCGAACGTCTTGACATCGAAAAGCAGATCGACAGTGCCTTCGGCAGGAAAGTGGATCTGCCGAGCGGGGGCTACATCGTGATCGACGAGACCGAGGCGCTCGTCGCCGTCGACGTCAACACGGGGCGGGCTCGCGGTGGACGCGAGCAGGGAGGTGCCATTTTTCAGACGAATATGGAGGCTGCTCGGGAAGTGGCCCGTCAGCTGCGCCTGCGCAACATTGGAGGCCAGATCGTGATCGATTTCATCGATATGAAGTCCCGTCGCGAAGGAGAGACGGTAGTCCAGAGGCTCAAGGAGTGCGTCCGCCGGGACAAGGCAAAGACCAACATCCTGCCCTTATCCGACTTTGGCCTAGTCGAGATGACCCGACAGCGGGTACAGGAGAGCATCTGGCATTCCCTCTACATCCCATGTCCTGCATGCCACGGCCGTGGCATGGTCAAATCTCCGGAGACGATGAGCGTCGAAATCCAGCGGGCCATCGTTCGCGCCATGCGGCTTCATCCGGAGACTAAGGAGCTGCGAGTGCTCGTCCATCCCTCGACCCTCGAAAGATTGAAAACCGAGGACGAAGAGCTTCTGCTCGACCTGGAGCGCCGACTGCAGGGGAAGCTCTATTTTCGGCCCGATCCTCACCTCGGCTCCGAACAGTTCACCCTGCTGAACGCGATCACGGGCGAGGAGATTGCCTGATCCAATCCGGTCCCCTTCATGCTCGACATCCACTGGCTTCGTCAACATCCGCAAGA
>JAQUAR010000045.1 GCA_028687155.1 Methylacidiphilaceae bacterium
CAGTCGAAGGTGAGCGAGGAAATCTTTCGGTCTCTCCTCGATTGCGGTAGAGAGAGCCGAGGCGGCTTCCTCCGGTCTTCCGCTCTCCAAGAGAGCTTCGGCAAGGCCTTGATACACCAATGGTGCCCTGGATTGTTTGCGGAGGGCGGACAAAAAATAGACTCGGGCCGAGTGGGTTTCTCTGCACTGTAGCGCCCGCCATCCTTTTGCGGCCAAACCGACAGCGCCTCTTCCTCTTCTGGTTTGACGAGACCAGTCCTCAAACGCAAGATCGACGAACCGACTCTCTTGCATCAGGATGTACGGGCAGAGCGCGCCTCCGAGCCTGCTCGGTCCCTCCAGCGAACGAAACGTCGATACTCCGACGACCTCCCCCTTCTCATCGAGGACCGGCCCCCCGCTATTACCGGAAAAGGTGGGGACATCGACGTCGAAGGAAAGAGAGCCGTGGTAGGGGTGTTGGCGAAACCCGATCACCTTTCCAGTGGCCGTGGTAGGTCCGATGCCCAGAGGATACCCTTGGATCCTGATCGGTTCCCCCGGAACCGGGGGGCTCTTGCGAAGCTGCAGACTTCCCACCTTTACGCCGGGAGGGAGAGCGATCTGTACCAAGAGCAGATCTCCCGCTTCCGCCAAGATGCGATCGACACGGAACGGCTCGACGCCGTGAACCAGCACCGAGCCGAAGACCGCATCGGACAAGAGATGACGATTCGTGATGAGTTGCCCATGCGGATTAACAAAAAAGCCGGTTCCGGTGATCCGGACAATGCCCCGATGCTGGTCTTGTTGATAGGCAACCACCCGGACGATTGCTTCGTTCGGAGGATCGGCGCGGTCGAGGCGGATGCTCTCCGCCAGACCAGTCATGGGCAGCGACACCAACAGAAGGGCGGCGACCACCTGAGCCGCCTTAGGGGGGCGACGGGTGTTTCCCGCGGCCTCGTTCCGTTTGCCGCGATCGCGAGTCGGAACCATGGAACCAGTCGGCAGGCCGTTGTGCGCTCTCCCTAGCACACGGGAGGAGACGCCATTCCTGATCAGTGGCTTAGCGCACGCCTTCCCCTGGCTCCCCCGGTCTCGGCCGACCATCGTCTCCGTGTACCGCCGTACCCCTCTCTCGACAAGGGAAAAAGGCGACAACGGAGCATTCATGTCCTCTTTTTTAGCGGCCCTCCCGATAGCCAGCCGGGTGGGTCCGGTGCCATTGCCAGGCGCTCTCGATGATGTTCGAAAGCCGGGAATGCGCCGGAGCCCAAGAAAGCTCTTGCCGGATCTTGTGGACATTGGCCACCAAGCGAGGCGGATCGCCCGGGCGCGCGGGGCAGAGCTGATGGGGAATGGGACAACCGGTAACCTTGCGCGCCGTTTCGATGACTTGCAGGACGGAATACCCCTCGCCGGTCCCCACATTGTAGAGGCTCGGCTGCTCTCTTTGCAGCACGGCCAGATGCGCTGCCGCCAAGTCGCGCACATGCACATAGTCCCGGATCGCCGTGCCATCGGGTGTAGCATAGCCATCTCCGCATACTTCCACCGATTTGCGCTGTCCCAAAGCCACCTGCAGGACCCGTGGGATTAGGTGGGGCTCTTCTCTGTGGTCTTCTCCGTGTCGCTCGGATGCTCCCGCGGCATTAAAGTAGCGCAAGATCAGGGGAACGATCCCGTGGATCTCTGCATACCAGCGCAAGATCTTTTCGAAACAGAGCTTGGACTCACCGTATGGATTGATCGGCCTCGTCTCGGTTCGCTCTTCGATCGGGATTTTCAACGGGAGTCCGTAGACCGCGCAGGTGGAGGAAAATACGATCTTCCGCACCCCGGTCGCGACCATAGCGTCCAGAAGATGGATACCGTGGGAGACGTTGTTCCGAAAATAGGTCGATGGATCGCGCATCGACTCCGCTACGTATGCGTTTGCCGCGAAGTGAATGATCGCATCGGGCTTCTCGTTCTGGATCAAGGCCAGAAGAGGGTCGCGCTCGCGCAAGTCGAGACAGTGGAACGCGGCTCGCTCGTCAACAGCGGCTCGATGTCCCTCTGAGAGGTTGTCGACGACTACCGTGGAAATGCCTGCATCCAGGAGGTGCTCGACACAGATGCTCCCTACGTATCCCGCCCCTCCGGTCACCAGGATCTTCACGTGGTCGAACTCCGTGGGTCTAGCCCGCCTGTCTCACAAGGCTAATCCTTGAGATTCATCGAAAGAAGAAACTCGACGTTGCTCTTGGTCTTCCGCAGCCGCTCCAGCAGCAACTCCATTGCCTCCACGGGAGGCACGGAGGAGAGCGCCCGACGCAAAACGTGAATGCGCGCAATCTCGTCGGGGTGATAGAGCAGCTCCTCCTTCCGCGTTCCCGACTTGGGAATGTTGATCGCGGGATAGATGCGCTTGTCCACCAAGGCACGGTCCAGATGGACCTCCATATTGCCGGTTCCCTTGAACTCCTCGAAGATGACGTCGTCCATTTTGGACCCTGTGTCGATCAGGGCCGTGGCCAGAATCGTAACGCTCCCACCCTCTTCCAAGTTTCTTGCCGCTGCGAAGAAGCGACGTGGTTTCTGCAGCGCGTTGGCGTCGACTCCTCCCGTCAGGATCTTCCCGCTGTGCGGCTGAAGCGTGTTGTAGGCCCGGGCTAATCTCGTCAGCGAATCGAGCAGAATGACCACGTCCACCTTGGTCTCCGCCAATCGCTTCGCCCGGTCGATCACCATTTCCGCGACCTGCACATGACGTTCCGGGGTTTCATCGAATGTCGAGCTAATCACCTCTCCCCGCACGGAACGCTCCATGTCGGTGACCTCTTCGGGCCGCTCGTCCACAAGCAGGACGATCAAGTGCGCTTGCGGATGATTTTCGCTGACCCCATTGGCGATCTTCTGCATGAGGACTGTCTTTCCCGTTCTCGGCGGCGCGACGATCAGTCCGCGCTGACCGAAGCCGATCGGGGTGACCAAGTCGATTACCCGCAGAGAGGGATCCTTGGACTTCCCTTCGAGAAAAATCCGACGGTTCGGAAAGAGAGGCGTGAGATTGTCGAAAAAAATGCGATTGCGAACCTTTTCCGGCGCTTCCCCTTCGACTCGATCCACTTGCAAAAGAGAGAAGTATCGCTCTTTTTCCTTGGGATGACGAATGGGCCCAGAAACCAGGTTCCCTTTTTTGAGGCCATTGCGCCGAATGAGTGCCGGCGAGACGTAGACATCTTCCGGGCATGGAAAATAGTTATAGGCGGGAGACCTCAGGAAACCGTAACCCTCGGAAAGCACCTCCAGGACGCCGTCTCCGAAAATAGGGCCGTTTCGCTGAGCATGCCGACGCAACGTCTCGAAGATCAACTCGTGCTTGCGCAGCAGGCCGGGATTCTCGATCTGATATTTGGCGGCCCTCTGCTGGAGATCCGAAAAGGAGAGGTGCTGCAGCTCGCTCAAGCCCAGCGGCTGCCCGCTTGGATGAAAACGCGCCCACTCCCCGCTCCCCTCCTTGCGGCTCTGCTGCTCTCCACCACGCGGTTCGCCGCTATGTACCGGGTTGTTGCTCCGAGATTGCCGCTCCTCTTCGGGAGGAACGTCCTGCTCTACAGGACCCATGCCGGCCGATGCACTCTGATTTGGCCCGCTCTTGGGTTCGCTCTTGGGTTCGCTCTTCTCCTGATCGATGTCATCCGCATTCATTCTTTCTCCACAGAGGTTTCCCTCTTCCTCTCTTCATAAAAAGCCCGCCCGCCCCCTTGGACTCCGATCGGATTCCGCTGCACGTCTTTTCCCTGAGAAAGAAAGCGGACGAATTCAGGACGCCTCACAGGCGAGAGCAAAGCGTGAAAATTGCTGCTCAAGAAGTTCTAACGAACCGTCGTTCCAGAGGAGCACATCGCTGCGCTCCGCTTTCCTCGCCGTCGGCCACTGACTGTCGATCCGTGCCTCCGCTTCCTCCCTTTCCAAACCACGAGCCAGGAGCCGCCGCAGTTGCGTCGCGTAGGAGCAACCTACGCAGAGGACTCTCTCGAACTCTCCTTCCAGGGCTGCTTCATGCAAGAGAGGAACCGAAACAGCGATTTTTCCGTTCGGGTTCCGAGCCCTAAAATGGATCACTTCCTTGTGCCACCTTTCGAGGATGGCCGGGTGAGTGAGCTCGTTTAGCGTTTTCCGCCACTGAGAACAACCAAAAACGATCGACCCGAGCTTTTTTCGATCGATACTCCGATCCTTATTTAAGATCCGCCAACCAAATGCGTCAACCAGTTTTTGCCAAGTTTGCTCTCCCGGCGCCGCCAACTCTCGCGCGATCTCATCGCAGTCGATCACGAACCAGCCCGCTCGCCTGAGCAGCTCCGAGGTCGTCGACTTACCGGCAGCGATTCCCCCAGTCAGACCAAGGTAGGAAATGGACACAGGAAGGTTCGCTCTCCTTTATTCGACGGAAGGGTGGGAGGGTCCACAGGCCCGATGCCTCCATGCTCCCATCTGTTCCCCATCCCGATTTTCCCCTGCGCACCTCGCCAATCCCGTTTGCCAACGGCCCATCCATTCCCAGTTGACAACATCTCTCTTTCGGAAAAGAAGGAGCACGTGACTCTCGACATGGCCTATGCCGCCTGCCGGCGCATCGCTCATCATTACGAGAACTTCCCGGTCGGCCTCCTGGTCAGCCACCCTTTGCGGCCTCATATCTACGCGGTCTATGCTTTTGCCCGATTAGCCGATGATATCGCGGATGAGGGATACGAGAACCTCGCCACCGACCCGATGCCGCCGGAACGGACCGTTCCGGGCCGACTGGCGGGCCTCCGCCGTTTCGAAGCCGCCGTCCGCGATCCGGCCGCCGAGCCGGAGGATCCGATTTTCGTGGCGCTTCATCACACGATCCAGCAGTTCGACCTGCCGATTCCACTCTTCCTTGATCTCCTCAGCGCTTTCGCACAGGACGTGGAAAAGCGACGCTACGTCTCGTTTGCCGAAATTCTCGACTACTGCCGCCGCAGCGCCAATCCGATCGGACGGCTCGTTCTTTTGATCCACGGAGAGCAGAAAGAGGAGCAGCTCGCCGCATCGGACGCCATCTGCACGGCCTTGCAGATCACGAACTTTTGGCAAGATCTCTCCGTCGATCTTCTCAAGGACCGGATCTATCTGCCGCAGGACGAGATGGCGCGATTCGGAGTGACTGAAGAGAGTCTCCTCGCCGGTCGTGCCGGCCCGGAATTCCGAGCGCTGCTCGCCATGGAGGTGGAGAAAGCCTTTCAACTCTTCGACGCAGGCTACGGATTGATACAGACGCTTCCCCTGCCTCTCCGCTGGGAAATCGAACTCACTTGGCACAGCGGGCGGCGCATTCTCGAAAAGATCGTCGACCTCGATTTCGACACCCTTCACCATCGGCCTACCCTCGGTGCTCTCGATGCTCCGACTCTCTTGGCAAAGGCCTTTTTCTCTATTCGGGACGGCTCGCCCCGTTCGCCGGAGGGAGCCGACCTCTGCCCCTTCCTACACGCCGGTTAGGGACACGATTCTCCGCTTGTGTCCTTCAAAGAGGGCGACTTCGCCGATCCCCAGCCTTTCCAGCAACAGGGAGAGCCGCTCATAATCTTCCCCGATCTGAAAGGGCGAGTGGGCGTCCGAAGCCAAGGCAATCGGGATGCCCAACTCTCGGGCCCGCCGTATGATCTCCTCGTCCGGATAAGCTTCACCCACGGGTTTTCTCCAGCCCGCCGTGCTGATCTCCAGGGCCAAGTCTCTCTCCCGTGCCAGAAGCAGCACCTCTTCAAAGTAGCCCAGGAAGCCGGCCTTGGGCCGAAATCCGAAGATCTTGATCAAATCCAGGTGGGCCAAGCAGTCGATCCATCCCCTTGTGACGAGTTTCCGCAAGGCGTCGACGTATTCTCGATAAATCTCCTCGATTGGTCGCCGGGAAAAGCCGACATCCTGCCCGGCACGATCAAACGGCCATTCGCCGAGGAAGTGGACAGAGCCTAGCACGAAATCGAGCTTTTCCCAATTCCGCTGCACCCAAGCGAGCCCGGCTTCGCTGCTCTGCGGATCATTGTCGAGCTCGATTCCCATTCGAATCGTTAGATCGTTATTTTCCTCACGCCATTCTCGAAAGCGGTCGAAGTCGACTCCCGCGTGGTACCGATCGTGGTCGGTGATCGCAAATTCTCGAATCCCTTTTTTGCGGGCGGCATCCGACCAGGGCTCGAGAAGGGCGCGGCCGTACGGCTGAAGCCGATGGCCCTGAGGATGCATATGATAGTCGCTGAAGATGTTCATGGATTGCTTTTCCGGGTGGCGAGTTCCTGCCAGGTCGCTCCCTCCAGCTGGATCGCCTCTCCTTCTCGAACGCGATGTCGGATAAACCAATCTCGATTGACTTCGAGAGCGAAGCAAACCCGCGCACTCCGGCTTGAGACGATGCGGGTGTCAAGCGGCTGAAGATCGTGGATTTCGAGAATGATGCCGTCTCGATCGAGAAAGGCGACCGAAAGCGGAATCGTGGTGTTCGCCATCCAGAAGGACGCCACGCCCTCGCGCGGGAGCAAGAAGAGCATCCCCGCATCCTCCCCGAGTGCGCGGCGGTACATGAGCCCGCGCGCAAGTTCCTCATGCGTGCGGGCCACCTCGACGATCAGGCGACCCGTGCCCACGGACAGGTGGAAAGGGGCGGCCGTGTTCTGCGCGGCTGCCGCGATCGAGGATGGGTGCATCCATCCAAGCTGCGCCAACAGCAGCAGAAAGACAACTCCTCCGCATCTTCCCTTGCGCCCGGAACCAGGTAGAGGAAGATTGCTCGCATGCCCGTCCCCCTCCCATCGGCGCAACGGCTCAACCTCGCTTTCCCCCGAAACGTCCGGCATTAACCTCCCGCTGCCCATGCCACGTCCTCCCTTCTCTCGACAACTCTGCATTCTTCTGACCGTCGATCGAAGGAGTCCCTTGTTTGCGGCATTTCTCAAGGCCCTTGAAGAACGAAGCGAGCAGGGAGACGAAATTTACCTCTACTGCCTGGATGATGGCGTTCGGGAGATCCAGGCGCTGCTTCCCCGGGTCGGCCCACGTCTACGGCTCTTCGGATGCGCTTATGCCGGTCTGCGCCGCTCTCTCCCGCGAGTGACTGAAGTCACCTACGGGGGGCTCGGCTTGCTCGCGGACTTAATTCTCGGCACCAGCGAATTTATGGCCTTCTAGCCTGCCTTTCGCGCAACCTTTCGACCGGAGCGGGAGAGCCTATGCTTCCTTCGTTTCGAAGCGGTGTTCGACTTCTCGCCAATTCACCACGCTCCAGAACGCCTTCAGCCAGTCGCCACGCCGGAACTGGTATTTGAGATAGTAGGCATGTTCCCAGACGTCGCATCCGAGAAGGGGATAGTTCCCTTCCATCAGTGGGTTATCCTGATTCGGCGTAGATGTGACTTCGAGTGCCCCGGCCGGGTTGCGCACCAGCCAGACCCAGCCGCTCCCGAAGCGAGCGAGGCCCGCCGCCTCGAACTTCGCTTGGAATTCGGCAAAGCCGCCGAAGCCGGACTTTAATGTCTCAAGGAGCTTTCCGGAAGGTTCGCCACCGGCGCGAGGCGCCATCATCTTCCAGAACATCGAGTGGTTGACATGGCCACCCCCATTATTGCGCACGGCGGTGCGGATCTTTTCCGGAACGGCCGCCAGGTCGCCAATCAACTCTTCCGGGCTCTTCGCCGCCAGATCGGGATAGTCGGCGAGAGCCTTGTTCAAGTTGTTCACATAGGCCTTGTGATGGCCGTTGTAGTGACAGTCCATCGTCAGCGTATTGATGTATGGCTCCAACGCATCCAAGGAATAGGGAAGCTGAGGTGTTTCGTATGCCATAGGGAGTCCTCCTTTTGCTCTTTGTGTTTTGCCTACCTCTTTTGCCGACTTCGTTCGCCAACCGGCACCGACCGATGCGCCCTCGTACTCACGGCACTCGGCTTGCCTCTGGATCGGAGGCGCCACGAACCGGTAGCCAACGGAGTAGAGCCACTCAAACGTCAACCAGTCCGCAAAGGCAAGGACTTTTTCCCCAGCCTCCTCCAAGCATTTCCCCGGGCCCGCCCGGCGACGGCGCGAAGCGATGATCCGTCCGACCTTGGGGAGCAAACGAATAAACGAGTTGCCCGTCCCCCTTCGGACGCGATAGAGTGCGCCGTGAAGCTCTGGGAGAAAGCCAAGAGTCGCCTGCTTGCGGAGGTCAGCAGCATCTGCTGCTTTGGTCTAGCACTTCTTCTCCTCCTAAGCCTCGTCTCCTATCGTCCAAGCGACATCAGCTTCAACCAGTGGCCTCATCAGACTGAGGCCGCCAACGCGATCGGACCCGCGGGGGGCTATACGGCTTTCGCCCTCTACTCCCTCTTCGGGCTCGGAGCCTACCTGATTCCGTTTCTGCTGCTGACCGCAGGGATCACCTTCAGCCTGCAGGCCCGAGTCGTCTGGAAATGGAAGCTCCTCTGGGCGATTCTCTTCCTGATCGCAGCAGCCGGGTTCTTCAACGTTCAACCCTACATCGGAACCGACTGGCGGTATCGCGTGAACATCGGCAGCAGCGGAGGCTTTGTCGGAGAGCTGCTCGATCGCCCCTTGCTTTCGCGTGCCCTCGGGAAAACGGGAAACGAGATCTTTCTGGGTGTCGCCTGCCTCCTCCTGCTGGTCATTCTCTACGAGGCGGAACCCGTTCGCAGCCTCATCCGTCTCGCACACTGGACCCAA